>JANNWD010000411.1:0-1901 GCA_031408315.1 Bacteroidota bacterium | reverse complement strand
GCCTTGGGACAACTCTAAACCTAAAAATTTTATAAGATCAATTTGCGGAGAGACAGGGATTCGAACCCTGGGTACAGTGTAACCCGTACGACGATTTAGCAAACCGTTCCTTTCGGCCACTCAGGCATCTCTCCAACCTGGCCCTTAATTACTAAGGGGTGGCAAAAATACAATTCAATGCGTTACTACCCAAATCAAATTCAAAAAAATACAGAAATAATTATTAAACCTTATTCTTGCTCTAAAAGTAAGCCACTTAAACCATTACCAATCGTTCTGTTTTTCCATTGTAAATCAAAGTAAGTATTGGTAATTTTTCTTGTACCAACATTATAAGTGAAATCTATTTCGGCCATAATTTTTTTACTGCTAGCAATACTATACGCCACTGAAGAAGGCAGCTCAACTAAATATCCTTTTTTATAACTTGCCTCACTTATTTCAGGAAAACAAGTACCTACATAATTGCCTTTACTACCGGCCAGCAAACCTTTTTCATAAAATCGTAGTTCTATCTTTTCAAATTCAGGAAAAATTCTAGGCCCTTCATAAAAAAAGCAAACACTCATTGCCTTTTGTATACCTAAAAGCATTGGTATTGTTTTTAATCGAATTTGTTCCGATTTTAAAATGTCAAATGGCGATGCAACAGCAGTTTTATTAGCATAAAAATCTTTTAGTATTAATGCTTCATTTGCAAATAGTTTATGAAAATTATAACTTACAGTAGCATAGCCGCCATCTGCCCAACTAATTCCCCAACTATTTTTTATAATAAATCCGTTTTTATTATAACCCACTATAGTTACACAATGCCCACCATCTGTATAGCTAGGTTTATTTGTTTCGGCACTTATAAATTTTGGAGAATAACCAACAGTATTATTAACAATTTTATTCTCAATAAAGGCATCAAATTTTTTTGCCGCATTTATGCTTAGCCATCTGCCCTTGTAGTCAACATACATTATTCCGTTTAAATCAATTAAAGGGTCTAATTCAAAATTTAGCAATTCGCTTTGCCATTGTGCAGGATGAATTCCGTAACAAACCGGTATTGCCTTTACGCCACTCTGTATTGCTTTTTTTATGGTTTCAATATTTTTACTTTCGGTAAAATCTAAATAAGTGTATTGGTCGGTTGTAAGTCTATAACTTTCTTTTTGCACAGCTTCCATTTCTTCGGCAGATACATTTCTTGTAATATTTAAATACTGGTTAAATAAATCTTTATCGTTAGTAGCTAATGGTGCTGATCCATTGTAGGGCATTCTTTCTTCACTAATTAAACCATAATTGGTAACAATAAAAATATAATTCTTTAAAAACTCTCCCTGACTGTACAATCTATCTTTATCCTTAAACACACTATAAAAATCATATTTTATTCTAGCATAAATATATTGTTCACTTAGGTTACTAGGTATTCCTGGGCAAACTTCAAAAGCGGCACACATACCAAAAGCCGTACAAGTGCCTCTTGCCGCTTGGTTTTTTACACTCGATTGTGCATATTTATAACTTAGCTCTGTTTGTGCAAAACTGTTGGCAAAAAATAAACTGCTGATAAATACAAATAAAATTTTCATGCAATAAAAATAGAGATAAAAAATGCCTATTCAATACCCTTTGTACGGTATTTTGTTAAAGCGTTTTTTCAAAGCAAACACTATTGGCTACATTTTTATATTGCCCATAACTAGGTATAATTGTGTAGCCGCTTTTTCTATACAAGGCAATGGCTTCAGGTTGTTTTATACCCGTTTCTAATACACATTTTGTATTGCCTAATTCACTGGCCCATTTTTCTAATTGGCCTAAAATTATTGATGCTATTCCTTTTCCTCTTTGTTCAACCAAAACATACATTCGTTTTACTTCCATGGAGGTTTCATCAAATT
>JANNWD010000410.1:0-6671 GCA_031408315.1 Bacteroidota bacterium | reverse complement strand
ACATGATGCCACAAAACGCCATGCACCATTTATGCTTACCACAGACCTTGCATTAAAAGTTGACCCTGCTTACGAAAAAGTTTCAAGACAGTTTTATGAAAACCCCGATAAATTTGCAGATGCTTTTTCCAGAGCTTGGTTTAAATTAACGCATAGAGATATGGGTCCAATAACTCGTTATCATGGGCCAGAAGTACCTACAGAGGTATTAATTTGGCAAGATCCTGTTCCTGCTGTTACACATGAATTAATTAACGAACAGGATATTGCAACACTAAAAAATACCATACTAACATCAGGGTTATCAATAGCTCAATTAGTATCTACTGCTTGGGCCTCTGCATCAACATTTAGAGGATCGGATAAACGTGGCGGTGCAAATGGAGGAAGAATTCGTTTGGCTCCGCAAAAAGATTGGGCTGTAAATAATCCGGCACAATTAGGTACAATTTTAATTACACTTGAAAGTATTCAAACTGCATTTAACAATGCTCAAACTAGCGGTAAAAAAGTTTCTATTGCCGATGTAATTGTATTAGCAGGTTGTGCAGGAGTTGAACAAGCTGCTAAAAATGTTGGTCATAATGTAAGTGTTCCGTTTACACCTGGCCGTACTGATGCATCGCAAGAGCAAACTGATATAGAATCGTTTGCTGTGTTAGAGCCAGAGGCAGATGGTTTCCGTAATTATACAAAAACAAAATTTTCTGTTTCGGCAGAGGAAATGTTGGTAGATAAGGCTCAATTATTGAATTTATCTGCACCAGAAATGACTGTTTTGGTTAGTGGGTTAAGAGTATTAAATGCTAACGCTAATCAATCTCAACATGGCGTATTTACTAAGCAACCAGAAGTACTTACGAACGATTTTTTAGTAAACCTGCTAAATTTTAGTACAAAATGGGAAGCTGCTTCCGAAGCTCAAGATGCATTTATAGGAAGAGATAGAAAAACAGGCGAATTAAAATGGACAGGTACAAGAGTTGATTTAATTTTTGGCTCTAACTCGGAGCTTAGAGCCCTTGCAGAAATGTATGCATGTGACGATGCAAAGGAAAAATTTGTGAAAGATTTTGTAGCCGCTTGGAATAAAGTTATGAATCTTGATCGTTTTGATTTGGCTTAATTTTAAATAAAATTGTATATAATTTTAAGAGGTGGTTTGGTAACAAACCGCCTCTTTTTATTAATAAAATCAGTAAATAAATAAAAAAAACACCATTTGTTAAAATAATGTGTAGCCTAATACGTTATAAGCAGTACAACCTTAAAACCCATTCTTATGAAGTATTTAGTACCTCTTTTGGTAGCAATATGCTGCCCTATGTTTGTTTTTTGCCAAGATATTACTGGCCTTTGGAAAGGAACTTTATACAACGATTCCACAAAGCAATATTTAGACTACGAAATTATTATTAGTAAAGAATCAAAAGAGTATACTGCTTTTTCTCATACTTGGTTTTTGGTAGAGGGAAAAAAATATTATGGTATAAAAAAAGTAGAAGTGCATATTGCGAAAGATGGAAAAGTGGTTATTAAAGATGAAAAGTTGATGGAGGAAAATTATCCTACAGCCTTTAACCAAAATATTCAGCAGCTTAACATACTTGATATAGCTAATGTAGGTGCCGAAACAATTTTAGCAGGCCCTTTTGTAACTAAACGAACAAAAAAATATAACCAACTTACTGGGCTTATAAATTTAAAAAAAGTAAACTTACTAAGCCAAAGCGATTTAATGGAGTATTTACAAAAGAATGGCGAGGGTAACCTTACTGTGGGTAAATAATCTATTTTTTTCTAGTTGGTTTTTGCCCTCTTGTTTTTGGTCGACCATATTTTTTCATCATTCTATCTTTCTTTTTAACAATAACATTTACCTTACTATTTTTAGCCGATTTTGGATGAAATGCTGGGCCAACTTCCTCCTTTTTTGGCAAACGAACTTGGTAGGTTTTCATAAACACTTTTGGTATTTCATCCTCCGTTAAAACGGTAGATATTTCTAGGTTTTCGGGTAAAGGCAAAAGTGGAACATCGTACTTCATTAATGCTTCAATCGTTTCTAGCAATGGCTTTTCTTTTTCTGTAAAAAAGGTTATAGCAATACCTTTTTTATCAGCTCTACCCGTTCTACCAATTCTGTGTATATAATTTTCTGGTACTTCTGGTACATCAAAATTTATAACATGGGTTACTTCCGAAATATCTATCCCTCTTGCCACAATATCTGTAGCAATTATAAATTTGTAACTGCCTTCGTGAAATTGTTTTACGGTATTAAAACGATGGTTTTGCTCTTTATTAGAATGAATAACACCACAAGTTTCTGGATAAAGGGTTTGCAATTCTGCATATAATTCATCTGCCAGTTTTTTTGTAGCTACAAATACCAATAGCTTCGTCATGCTATCATCTTGTGCTAGCAATAATTTTAGTAAATTTACTTTAGTGTAAAAGTTTGGTACAGCATAACCAATTTGTTCAATATTTTCTAGTGGTGTGCCAGTTGGTGCAGCTTCTACTCTTATTGGGTCGTTAAAAAAAGTATCCATTAAAAGCTCTACATCTTCGGTAATGGTGGCAGAAAATAAAAGGTTTTGTCGCTTTGCAGGCAACAAATCCAATATGTTTTTTATTTGTGTACGAAAGCCAAGGTTAAGCATTTCGTCCATCTCATCTATCACTACTTTTTTTATATGCTTTGTTTTTACCGAGCCATTCATTAACAAGTCGAACAATCTGCCAGGAGTTGCTACCAACACATCAACACCTTTATGTAATTCGACTGATTGTGTATTTATATTTGCACCACCATAAACGCCTACAGCAATTACATTCATGTAGGTAGTTAATTCTTTTACAGCATTTACAACCTGTGCCACCAACTCTCTTGTAGGTACAATAACTAATATTTGAGCATATTTTTCTTTACTAAATTTCCATTGCTTTAAGCAGGGGAGTAGGTAGGCAAATGTTTTACCAGTACCCGTTTGTGCAATGCCACAAACATCTCTGCCACTCATTACAATAGGGTATACTCGGTGTTGAATAGTGGTTGGGTTAGTATAACCAGCATCGCCTAATGCTGAAAGTAAGGCGTTGTTTAAATTTAAATCTTCAAATGTCATAATGCTAAAATATGTATAAAGGTAGTTTTAAAAAATTTGGGTGAAATTTTATTGATAATATAAGAAGCTTTTTACTTTTTTAGCAATGTATCCTGCAAGTGACGTTGCGTAAATTATAAACATTTTTGCAAACAACGCAACGTCCTTGGCTTGCTCAGATAGCTATGTAAGAGATGTTGCTTTAAAGAAAAACTTAAACATACGAAGTTTGCAAAGCCAAGCTAACAGAAGTTTAGAAGATGTATTTAGGATTTTGACGAGTTAAAAAAATATTCTTTTTGTTTATTTATCGGCTGGTCGAAGACCAAGCCTAGGCAGTGTTGAATGAGCGGCTTACCACCAAAGGCAAAACAAACCCTTTTGCTGGTAGAAAATTGCAATTAATCGAAAAACTCATTTATACCAAATGTCCAATTTCGAATTAAAATATCTGGTTTTCTCATTTTCACTGATTTAACAAACTTCGAAAAGGGATTGGAGAAAATGCTAGGAAATATTCTTATTGTTTTAACCTCTTGATTGTCTTCAAAATATTTAACAAGCCAAGATTTATTATATTTTTTAAATCCTAACATAGAAACCTTTATTGATTTAATATTTTCTAAAGGGATTTTTACTTCATTGTCTTTTCCTTTTTTAATAAACATAAAATCTTCATTATAATAAACAGGTGGACGTGTAAACAAAAACCATAGTAGTCCAATTAAGCAAAGAATTGATAATAAATATGCTGTTGGAAAGCTAGTTTCAGTTCTATTAAAATCACTTAATAGTAGTAACACTATAATAAGCCCTACAATAAATATGCTTTTTTCAATCAAAAAATCAGAAGATATTTTCAACTTGTTTGACTCTTCCATATTCGGGGTATTGATAGAGTTGTTATCAATAAATAAATTTACACAATTACTTTCTATTTTTAAGTTTACAAAATGCTCAAAAACTAATGGATGAAAATGGGATTTATTATATTGATTATATATTATTTTTCAACTTACTCAAATGGATAAATACAAATAAAAAGAAAACAAAGAATGACCAATCGTTTATTCCATAGATTGAGTAAAATATTCCAGCCATAACATCTTTATCATACACTTCAGAAATATTATTATTCATTATCCATTTTACCCAAACAAATCCATAAATAAATTTTTCTATAGCAAAAACTCCTATAAGCCATTTTAAATATTGAAATTTTTTTGATACTGCAATAAAAGCTAATCCCCAAATTACAATCATTAATAGCCCAAAATTTGACATAACTACTGGGTCGTATTCTGGAATGGTTGTATTGGAAAAAAATCTTGAAAAGATTAATACCGACATGTTCATTAATCCTGAAATAATAAACCCTTTGGTAATTGTTTCGCTTTTAATTTTCATAATTATTTGTTTTATTGTGCACAACACATAAATATACATAACTCTGTTCTATGTTATGTTTACAAAATGCCTAATACAACTAAGTGTTATAAATGAAATTTTTTGGTGCAGATATATGAAATAATAATTTTAAGTTCATCGGATGGTTGAAGACGAAGCCTAGGCTGTATTTATTAAGTGACTTACCAACGAAGGCAAAAAACTACTTACTAATTTGTTTGAATTTCAATGTAAAGCATTTCCATTCCTGCTTCCGGTAATAATGAAGTATTAATTTTAAATGAAACTCCGTTTCCATTAATTTCTGAAATTGGTCGTTCAATAATTTTTCCATAAGCATCAACGCAACGAAGATATTTTATTTTCGATTTTTGCAAATTCGGTAATGTTATTTGAATTTGATTATTTGCAGGAATCCAATTTAGTAATCCAATCGCAACTACATAGCCTCGGTCAGTTTCAAAGGCTGAAATGTAATCATTTGAATTAGGGTCGGGGTTTGCACTATAATCAGCAAAATGTTCTAATTTATTTCCGTACAACAATGAATAAATGGTTCTCACTTGTTCACCGTGTTTAGTCATCGTAGTTGCGTTTGCAAATAGTCCTTCGGGTGGATTCATATTACTACTAAATGGATACCAAAATAATTTAAACTTGTCGGCTGTGTTCCATTGTTGTTGTAAACATTGTGATAGTATACTTGGGTAAGAATGTGAAATTTTCCAAGGGTTGGTTGTTGTGCTTGTTGAGCCATATTCTGTTGCCCAAAAAGACATATTGGGTTTTCCTTTTGCAGCATAAGTATTAAATACTTTTTGCCATCTTAAAATATCTCCATAATGTTGAGCATAAATATCAAGATTGTTTAAAACACCTGGTACATTATCGAAAGCTTCAATTTCCTCATCTCTCACATTTGTTGGCCAACAATTCATCACTTTTACATCGGGGAAAGAATTATGAATGTCTTGTGCAGCTGGTACAAACCAATACTGGGCTACGTTAGTAACATTGTCGCAAGGAAATTGAGCTTCTGGTCTATGCTCATTCATTAATTGAATATATTTGCAATTATATGGAGCTACGCTATATCTTGCCACTAATTTATGTACAAAATTAACCCATAGGTTTACATCTCTCATTCTAAGGTCGGAAGTTGTTAAGGTTAAAGATTCAATTAAAACACCTGACAGTGTTTTTTTGTCCACTTTATAAGTGTTTGGAAAGCCTGTACTTGGATTTATAATTGGTGTAACAAACCAATGTTGTGGCGATGGAGCATTAGGTGGTGATTGCTTTGATATTCCATGACAAATAAAATTATATGGTGTAGTGATTGCAGCCCAAGGTGGTGTATTTCGAAGCATAAGTAAAGTACGAATTCCTTGAGCATTATTTGAAGTTATTAAAGCGTCTAAGGCTGTCCAATTAAAATTACCTTGAGTTGGCTCAATTTCATTCCAACTTATTGAGGTACGAGCCCAACTAACACCAACTTGTTGTAAAAGTCCTGTGGTAGTTGGTGCATAAGCTGCCGAAACGCCAAAAAAATTGTCCAATTTATTAGTATTGAAAGCTTTTTCCCTTTCTTTAAAAGTAATGTATGAAGCAGTGTCTTGTGGTAAAACTAAGTCTGTGTCATTTTTCTTTTTGCAACTTGTGATAATTATAAGAAAGGCCAAAAAGGGGAACAATATTTTTATTGTCATTTTTTAAATTTAATGTAAGACTATAAAAAATTGACATAGTTTAAATGGTTCTCAAAAGAATAGATTTAGTTCAAAGTGTTATATAAAATATTTACATCTACACTTCGACAAAAGATAAATAAAGTTATGTGTTACAATAGTGGTTATTATTTTCTTTTTTGAAAAAAAATATAACTAAGTACTCTTGCCACTAAAGTTAAATAGCATTCCCAATGTTTGGACAAGAATAACTCTACCCCATTTCCTCTACCCACTTATCTCTATCTTCTGGGCTAAATTTCCAAGGGGCAAAATTGTTTTCAATGTTGCTAAACATGCCGTTCCATTCTTGAGGGGCATTACTATCTTCCATAATTAGGCTGCGGCGTAGCTCTACAATAATATCTAGTGGAGATATAGATACTGGGCATTCCTCCACACAGGCATTGCAAGTGGTACAGGC
>JANNWD010000409.1:0-7039 GCA_031408315.1 Bacteroidota bacterium | reverse complement strand
CTTTTTCAAAAAATTTGCTGTAGCCTTTACTGTTTACATAACCATAACCAACTAAAGCATTTTGCCAATCTTTATTTTTTAAGTAGCATTCACTTTTGTAATAGTTAGCCTCTAAAGCATAAGCCCCTGTTGGATATTGAGTAATGTAATTTGTAAAACCTGCAATAGCATTTGCACAATCATTGTTATTATATTTCATCATAGCAGAAGTGTACGTCAACGAATCTGCTTCTGTTACAGAAATAGATTTGCCATTTTTACGCATTAACTCTACATAGTCATTTGGTCTTCCTTCTTCAATGTAAATATTTTTTATATTATCCAAAGCATCATCAGCCTCGGCACTTTGTGGATATTTTTGAATTAAGGTTTGATAATTATCTAACGCTTCTTTATTCTTATCAATATTATAATAACACAAGCCTAATTTTAAATACGCTTTTGGATAAAGATTTACTGAATTTGCATCTGCTAAAATTTTATCTAAATAAGGAATCGCATCTCTAAACTTTTCATCCTCCATATACGTATTGGCTATTTCCATATTTACATCTGGCACCAAATAACTTGTAGGATATTGACGAGTAAGTGTGTTAAGTGTTTTTACTTTTTCAGTGCTACTTTTTACGCCTGCTACCATTGCTTTTTGAAAATAAGCATAATCGCTTTGTGGTAAAGCGTTGGCAATTACAGCATCATACATTATATTAGCTTTACTAAATTCTTTTAGCATAAAATAACAATCTGCACTCCGTACATAAACATCTTGCTCTATTGCAGGTGCAGTAACTAATGCTGTTTTAGTTATTTGTTCAAAATAAGAAAGTGCATTTTTATAATTTTCTTTCTTTAACCAACTATACCCTAAATTATATTTTGCAGTAGTTGGGTTTGCTTCGCCTTGAGATGCTGCACCACTCTGCAAATACAAACTTAGATAACGGATGGCTTCATCATATTTATTATTACGGTAAGCAATTTCACCTTTCCAAAAATTGGCAAATGGTGCTATTGACCCAACGTTAGCATCTGCCAAAACTTTGGTTAATAATTCATCTGCTTTAGCTAATTGTTGATCGTTAATGTATTCCACTGCCCTACCGTATAATATTTTGGGATAAATCTTACGCATATTAGGCGTAGGTGTACCAAAGGATTCATATAATTCCAAAGCTCCTCTAAAATCGCTTGTGTTGGTTAATAGATTTACTAAAATTTCTTTTGCCTCGGCATCATATTCACTATTGGGATAATCATTTAAATATTTTTTCATTTCATTTAACGCCACATCTTGATAACCTAATTCGTATGATAACTTGGCGTAAATAAAACGGGATACTTTTTGTTGCGTTGGGTTGCTATTGTTATAGGCACAGTATTGAAAGGCATTACGGGCATTTTCTTTTTGATTGGTTCTTAAATAACAATCGCCAAGTAAGTACATGCTATTTTGCCCCATGCTATCTTTTTCGTTACTCAATTGTTTAAAGCCTTCAATTGCTTTTGGTAAATTATTGGCATGGTAGTAACAAAAACTTAATTCATATAAAATTTCTTTATCTACTTTATTGCTACTGTTTACATAAGCTTCTAAAAGTGGTAAGGCTTTTGCAAAATTTTTCTTTTCAAAATAAAGTTGACCAATTAATAAATTCATTTCTCTTTGGTAAACCAAATTTCCACCTCTTGCTAAAACACTTTCGCCGTAACGCAATGCTTCGTCTTTTTTATCTTGAAAATAATATATTTCGGCAATGTAATAAGGCACAACACCTTTGTATTCTTCTTGCAATTCAACCAATTTAAAAGCACTTAATGCTTTGTTGTACTCTTTATCTTTATAACATAAAAATCCGTAATAATAATTTGCAGGAATAAAATATTTATTATCGTTTAACTGAGTTACTTCTTCAAACAATGGTTTGGCTTGCTCAAAGTTTTTCAAATTAAAATAGCAATAAGCTTTTTCAAATTTTACATCAACAATTTGTTCATTACTAATATTATCTAATCCTGCTCTTTCGTAATAATTTATGGCATTGCTAAAATCATCTTGTAAAAAATAATAATAGGCTAAGTGATAACTCATTAATTGCCTACGTGGCTCATTGGCAACAACATCTACATATCTTCTTGCCTCTTTTTCGGCTACTTGTTGTTTTAATTTTAATTGGCAAACTATATAATAATAATTTACATCATCGTTAATATAGGTATGATCACTAATAGTATTATCTGCATATTGTTGCTTTAGCTCTTTCATTAAAGGATAAGCAAGTGCAAATTGCTCTTTAACAAATAATTCCTTAGCATCTTTGAATTTTTTTTCGATATCAATATTTACATAAGTGGCTTGAGAAAAACAGTTGTAGCCAATGAATGAAACGAGGAGGGTTAAAAAGATTTTATGCTTTATCATATATATAAATTCAAAATTATTATTAAGGTAAAAATAGTTATTAATGGTTTTAATACAAACATTGTTCCAAACAGCTTGTGTATAAGTGGAAAACTATACTGTTAATTTAAAATGGATTGTAAAATGATGTTAATAATTTGATAAATCTATTATCTTTATAAGAAACTAACGTTATGAGAAAACTATTATCAACAAAATTCTCCGCTGGTGCTTTAAATACCGCAATGCTATTACTTAGGTTAGCCGTGGGTGGAATAATGATGCATCATGGATATAGCAAATTGATCGGCTTTGGTATAATCAAAAATTCATTTATGAATTTTTTGGGTATAGGAAGTACTATGAGCTTGGCTTTAGTAGTTTTTGCTGAGTTTTTTTGTGCCTTGTTTATTGTATTGGGTTTGTTTACAAGGTTTGCAGCGATTGCTTTAATAATATGCATGGCAGTAGCATTTTTTATGGCTCACAATGGAATTATTTTTGGTGAGAAGGGTGGCGAAACTGCTTTACTTTACTTAATTGGTTATTCTGTTTTACTTTTGGTTGGCCCTGGAAAAATTAGTGTGGATAGTATGATTGGTAAATAGAAATAATTATTATAAAAAAACCTTACTAAAAAATTACATAGCTTTATTATTTACACTCTATTATAATCGCCTTTCCAATGCTTAATGGCCATTTTTATTTCTTTGTTAGATAAGTTTTCTGCTACTGCTCGGTGTGCTAAATCTACAAATTCGTTATTAGGTGCAAAGCGTAAAGCAACAATTTGGCTCATTCGTAATTTGCTATCTAGTAAATTACCGGTGATTGCAAAGTAGCGTAAATTTTCTTCAGCTCTTATGGCTCTATCTTGTGCTTTGAGGGCAAAAGTACGAGCAAAAAAAGCAACTAAAATAGCTGCTAAACATAAGCATACAAAAACTCCAGCATGTATTCGTCCACTTTCATTTATAATTGATTTTATAAACCAAATTATACTAAAAACAAAAGGAACAATTAATAAAGAAAAGGTTAACCCATGAAATAATGGAACTAAACGAGAGTGATTTTTAAAATCTTGATTTTGCATAATTTTAATAGTTGAGTTAGCAATTTACCCTTTATTTTAAAACTTCCAACACCTTCCACATTTTTTCCCTAACCGTTGCTGGGCTTCCATCAAAATTATTTACGATAAAAGCAAAGGTATAATCGTTGCCGCTTTTACTTTTTATGTACCCAGTATAACTCCGTACACCACTAATATAGCCATCTTTCATTTTAATACCATTCATTTCGGGCAGGGCATTGTAAAAAGAAGAATACCAGTTTTGCTTTTTTGCATATTGCATTACTGTAACTAAAGCATTTGTAGTAACTCGGTTGGCAGGCGATAAACCACTACCATCAATAATATTAATAGCACTAGGTTCTACGCCACGTTGTTTCCAAAAATATTTAATGATGGATAAGCCTGTATCGGTAGCCCCAACTCCCTTTTTTTCGTAGCCAATTGTTTTTACAAATGCTTCGCCATAAAGGTTTATACTTTTTTTAAGAAACCAGTAATTGATAGAATCGAGAGTTGGGGAGTAGTGGGTAACTAATAGTTGCTTAGTAGATTCATTTTCTTCAATATTTTCTGAGAAGGCTTTATTTAAGCTCTGTTTATACCCATATACATTCTTACTAATTTTACTGCTCTTCTTTATACTTTCTGCAAATAGCAAAGCAGGGTTTTGCGATGAAGCAAAAATATCCATAGGCATTTTTGATAAAGGGATTGTTCCTCTTAAATCCTTTCTATTTCCAAACTCTGGCAAAAACACATAAGCATTGTCTCCAGTTTTAGGCAGTGCTGTTATCAATTCACTTGAATGCAATAAATTAAAAGTTGCATCATTAATGCCCGTAAATTCAACATCTTCCCCAACTTTTCTGCCACTTTGCAATGAAATTTTATATTGATTTTCACTCCAATTAAATGAAGATGCACCTGCACCATAATAATTTCCAACATCTTCCCATATCCATCCATTGGGTATACTTTGTGTACCCCATTTTAAATCATCTATTGAAATATTTACAGGCGTATTTAATTTCCCCTTCTTTATTACTTCGCTTATTACTTCTATAAATTTTTCAGGCTTATTGCTTTCATATCTCCAACTTCCTAAAGTAGGATCGCCATATCCAACTATTTCAATACTATTTTTATCCTCTTTAAAACGGTAAATCTCCGTCTTATACCTATACCTCTTCCCCAACAACTCAAATGCACTTGTACTTGTAATTACTTTTTGGCAACTTGCAGGAGCTAATCCTACTTCGCTATTTTTATCAAAAACTACTTTGCTTGTTTTACTATCTACCACATACATACTAAGTATAGCATGTTTAAATTGAACATCTTTCTCAATATTTTTAATAGCCGTTTCAAGCGATGCTGTAAGTGTTTGGCAACTAGAAAGCTTGTAAAAGAATAAACAGGTTAATACCAATACATTTTTCATTAACTAAATTTAATAATCAAAGTTAAAAGAAGTAAATTTGAGTATGGAAAATATTGTAAATGAACCTGCACTAAAATACAATTACATTTCTGCCGAAGAATATTTAGCTGAGGAAAGAGCAGCTACAGAAAAACATGAATATTATCAAGGCGAAATTTTTGCTATGAGTGGGGCATCTTTAAAGCACAATAAATTGTTTTCAAATGTGTTCAGTGATATTGCAAATAAATTAAAAGGTAAAGGCTGCCAACCTTTTGGCAGCGATTTACGTATTCACATACCAGAAAATACCTTATACACCTACCCTGATATTTCTGTTTTTTGTGGCGACCCAAATTTAACCGATGACCACTTTGATACTGCCACAAACCCAACCCTTATCATTGAAATTTTATCAAAAACAACAAGAGATTATGATTTAGGCGGCAAATTTAAATTGTATAGAGATATTAAAAGTTTGCAGGCTTACTTAGTTGTTGATTCATTAAGCATTTATGCAGAGCTACATACAAAGCAAACTAATAATCAATGGCAATTACAAGAATTTAAAAATAATAACGATATTATACCCATTGATTGCCTAGAAATAAATATTTTAGTAAAAGATATTTATGAAAACATTTCTTTTGAATAATTGTTCTACATCACAAAATTTATATGAACAACGCATCCATAATAACCATTGGCGACGAACTTTTAATAGGACAAGTAATTGACACCAATAGTGCTTGGATGGCTCAACAATTAAATAAAGCTGGCATTGTCGTTAAACGCCGTGTAGCCGTTGGTGATGTGTGGGACGAAATATGGAATGCTTTGGATGAAGAACAAAAACATGCCGATATAATCCTTATCACTGGCGGACTTGGCCCCACAGCCGATGATATTACAAAGCCTCTTTTATGCAGCTATTTTAGTGGCGAAATGATTGTTAACGATGCTGTACAACAGCATATCATCAACATTTTTACAAAATTAAAACGCCCAATAATAGATCGTAATTTAAAACAAGCCGAAGTGCCAAACACTTGCACCGTTTTATTTAATGAACGTGGCACAGCACCGGGTATGTGGTTTACAAAACCTCACCTAGCCTCTCCAAATGGAGAGGTGAAAGAAAAAATTTTTGTTAGCCTTCCTGGCGTTCCTTTCGAAATGCAAGGCTTAATGACTGAAGAAGTAATTCCAAAACTTTTAAAGCAATTTAATTTCCCCCATATTGTCCATCGTACATTGCTTACCGCAGGCGTTGGCGAAAGTTTTTTAGCCGAACTAATAAAAGATTTTGAAGAAGCTTTGCCACCTCAAATAAAACTAGCTTATTTACCAAATCACAGCATGGTTCGGTTGCGTTTATCTACCAGCGGTAATAACAAAACCGAAATAGAAAACGAAGTAGATAAGCAATTTGTTACATTACAACATTTAGTAAAAGAATATTTAGTAACCAACGAAGATGAGCCTATAGAAAAAGTTGTAGCAAAACTCTTACTAAAAAACAATAAAACCATAGGCACTGCCGAAAGCTGTACTGGTGGCTACATATCGCATTTAATTACGGCCATGGCAGGCAGTAGTGCCTATTACAAGGGCAGCGTAATTGCTTACGCTTACGATGCTAAAGAAAATTTATTAAGTGTAGATAAAAACGAACTAGAAACCAAAGGTGCCGTAAGCGAAAGTGTAGTTACCCAAATGACAAAGGGTGCAATAAAAAACTTAAATGTTGATTACGCCATTGCCGTTAGCGGCATTATGGGGCCAGGCGGTCAAACGCCTGACAAGCCCGTTGGTACTGTATGGATTGGCGTTGGTAACACAGCAGAAATTGTTACCCAAAAAGTACATTTTAGGTTTGATAGGCAACGAAATATTATTTTAACTGCCACTACAGCGTTAAATATGTTGAGGCAATTTATTCTTAGTCATTCTTAAGAGGTTTTCAAAGGGTTGACAACCTTAGTAAGGTTGCCAACGGAACTAATAACGCTTTACAAATTAATAATTATCTTTGCTCATATTATTGATTGCCGAAATAATTGGTTTACCAGCGACAGTTTTTCAATTGAACATCGTTGTGTCACTCTCTTGTATTGCATACCAATAAGCAACGTATTAGATTCAA
>JANNWD010000408.1:0-1799 GCA_031408315.1 Bacteroidota bacterium | reverse complement strand
TGGGGTAATTGTGGAGCGGTTAAAGCTCAAGCTGGGTAAGAAGAAGTTAGAGGTGCATCTGGGGGTATTAATTCCTTGGGATGAGTATAACGATCGGTCGATCTTTGAGGAGCGGTTGAGGAAGATTCTGGCTGGGTTTGAGTTCCGAGGGGTGTCGCTATTCTGCTCGATTGGCAGTATTTTAGTTCGTCCTGAAGGGGGTGGTGTGGCGGCTACTTATATTCGTCAACATGGTACTGATTGGTTGCAAAAACATAAAATTGCGGTGTTGATGTTCGGGCATCGGAATGTGACTGCTTTGTATTTTGACAGGGGTAAGTTATCGGGTGATAGTCCACTGTTGGGGTTTAGTAATTTCTTGGATGCTGTCATCGAGCGGAAGTCTTTGGAGCGGGAGTTGTTGAGTAATGCGGTGATGGATACGATCGCTGATGCGTATAATGACACTCGCCCAAAGGATAAAAATGCTAACTTTTATCCTGACTGGGGTAAATATGCGCCGATTCAGAGTTTGGCAAAGGCGAAGGATGTTGAATTAAATCGGCAGGAATGCAAGCTGATTGTGGATGCGATAACTGTGGCTACAAAGGAGTATTGGGAGAAGATTGAGAAGTGGCTGGGTAAAACGATTCCTGGGGCTGTGGATATTGTAGTTATTAGTGGTGGGGCGGGTGAGTTTTTACAGCCAGATTTAGAGCGGTATTTTAATGCTGCTCACAAACTTACGGGAAATGGTTCTCACTATCACCCCTACAAAAGAGCTGGAGTATATGTGGCAAAAGATGAGGATCGGTCAATGCCAAAGCTAATTTGGGGAGAGGGGATTGTGAAGTTGGTGCGGGAAAAATTTGAGATTGATTTTCAGGATGATGACCGTAACATGGCGATTAGGTTGGCGGATTGTTATGGGTTGTTTGATTATTTGATTGGGTCGATGGAGGGGAAATAATGGTGGCGAGTAAGCGGGGGCGGAAGAATTTGAGTTTGCGGTTGCAGCCGTATGAGGGGACGTTGTTGGCGGAGGTGGTGGATTATTTGAATACGTTGGATAAGGAGGAGGTGAATCGACGGGTGGCGGAGATTTTGACGATTTCGTTGTTGCCGTTGGCGCGGTACGAGCGGGGGGTGTCGGAACGGTTGTTGCGATTTTCGACGTTGGAGAGTTGTCATGCGCTGTCTCAACAGGCACATTTTTTAAGGCAGACTGTGGGGGTTGAGGTGGAGTTACCTGTGGAGGGGGCGGTTTTGATGCCTGCGGTTAGGTCGCAGGTTAAGAATGTGAAGGAGAAGGAGAAGGTTGAGGTGAAGTCTGTGCATCCTAAGTCGGAGTTTGGTGCTGTGGATGGTTTGGATGATTTGTTTGGTTAGTTTTTGTACTCAGAATTTACTCGATCGTCATCTGGTTAGTCTCGATCCTAGAAATGCACAGAAAAGGCAATTTCCTCTACACTTAGGCTGAAATTGGCTTGTAAAGCTAATAGTAAGTGTAGATCCGGGATCTACACTTGGCAGAGCTAAATCGCCAAAACTAGCTCCTACAGCCAATAGTAAGTGTAGATCCCCAATTTGCACTTTTGCTCCACTTGGCTCAAATTTCCTCATGTCATCTGAGGCTGTATCCCTTGCACAGAAGAACTTCTAGCAATTTTAGGTAGATTTCCCAAAAAAGTCAGAGAAAAGTAGAAATGCACAAAAAAGGCAATTTCCTCTACACTTAGGCTGAAATTGGCTTTACAAGCCAATAGTAAGTGTAGATCCGGGATCTACACTTGGCAGAGCTAAATCGCCAAAACTAGCTC
>JANNWD010000407.1:0-9938 GCA_031408315.1 Bacteroidota bacterium | reverse complement strand
CCTTTAATTTCTACATTATCACCATATACTTCGCCAATAACTATGGGCACTTTATGTGCTGTAGCTTTTCCATTACTACTTTTAACTAAAATAAAAACATACTTACCTGTTTCATCGGTTTGTACCATATTTATTGGTATTACAATTGCGTTGGCAACACTATAATCTTTAATACGCATTACCGCTGTTTGATTTGGCTTTAATGAACCATCACTAGGTATTTTTGCCTCTGCCATAAAACCTCTTGAGTTAGCATCTATACTTTGGCTTATTAATGAAATGGAAGATGGAATATTTATTTTACCAGCATCGGGGATATTGATTAAAACGGGGGTTCCATTATGCAAACGAGTTAAATAATTTTCGGGAACATTTACTACCGCTTTTAATACACTTTTATTTACTATTTTAATTTGTGGACCAGCTTGTGTTGCACCCACAAAAGTTTCGCCAATACGAATATTAACTTGATCGGCAACGCCACTTACATCGCTATATACATTTGCAGTATTCAATTGTTCCACTGCAATTTTTACTTGCTCATTTGCAGCTACAATTTGATTTTCTAAACTCTCCACATTTGTTTTTGCAGTTATTAATTGCACCTCTGTTCCAATTCCTTGATCCCACAAATTCTTTTGGCGTTGGTAAATATTTTTGGCAAAGCCTAATTGTGTTTTTATACCATCCATTGCTTTACGGGCTGCTTGTATTTGTTGGCGTACAATTACATCATCTAGTTTTAAAACCAATTGTCCTCTTTTTACAAATTGCCCTTCTTTTATATAAAGAGCTTTTACTTGCCCACCCATTCCTCTTGGAGAAATATACGAAATGTTATCAGCATCTATCTTACCCAACAAATCAATAAAGTGCTCAAACGGCTGAGCAGCCACAGAAATTGTTGTTACCAATTTTACTTTTGCAGCACTAGCGCTGTTGCTATCTATTCTTAGCAAATCTGCTTCTAACTTTTTTAATTCAGCATCGTTTGTTGCTTTTTCTTTTTTCTCTTTTTCTATTTTAGCTTTTAAATCGTTAATGGTTGCTGTACCATCTTTTTTGCTATTACCACAAGATGATAAAAACACCACAAACCCAATAACAGTTACTATTGATAAAATACCTTTCATTTTGAATAAATTTATTAATTTTTAATTATCAATTCTTACTTAACTTATAATTTTCCTGTTGCTTTTAAATAATCAATTTTAGCATTTATAGCATCGTACAATGCACTATAGTAATTAGTTTGAGCAACTTTAAGCTCTGCTTGTGCAGTGTATATTTCTTGATTACTTCCTAAGCCTTGTTCGTATTTCTTTTTGGTAGTGTTGTATACTTTTTCTGCTAATGCCATATTTTGTTTTTGCACATCAATAGTAAGTAAAGCACTGGTAATATTTAATTTAGATGTGTTTACATCGTAATCAATATTTTGCTTTAATAACTCAATATTATTTTTAACTCTGTCTACATCAATTTGTGCTTTTGCCATTTTTGCTCTACGAGCATTACCATCAAAAATGGGCACAGCCATTTTAAATCCAACATACGATGTGGCAAACCAATCTCCTTTACCAAAAAAATCAAACTTATTGCGTTGGGCATTTTGTTGGTAAGATGCAAATGCCATTAAAGAAGGTAATGCTGCTAACTTATATCGCTGTACATTATACTCGTTTAGTTTTTGAGCTAAGGTTAGTACTTGCAATTCTTTGCGTTGCTTATAATCAATACTATCTGTTAGTATATTTTCTTTTAATGTAGTTTCACTTATGGTATCGGTTAGTAGCAACACTTCTTTTTGCGGCATATTTATTAAAAATTTTAAGCCTGCATTGCCTGCGGCAATTTGGTTTTCAATTTTTTGTTTTTCGGTGGTAAGATTATTTAATTGTACTTGTACTTTATCAATATCTAATCGTTCTGCAAAGCCATTTTTATAAATTTCTTTTACATCATACAATAATTTTTGAAAGCGTTCAATATTTGCATCAATAGCTCCAACTTGTTTTTTACCAACTGCTAATTGATAATATATTTTGTAAATGTTTGCTTTAATTTGCTCATCGGTAATTTGTGCAGTTATGGTTGCCAACTCTAATGCTAGATTTCGGGCTTTTAAGGCTACAAATACTTGCCCATCAAATAAAATTTGAGAAACATCTACGCTGCCTGTTGCCGTAAATTTTGTACCAAACTGCACAGGAATTTTTACACCTGGTTGACCAAATATTTCGCCAGGTATAATACTCGTTGGTATATCTATAAAATTAGTTTCGGATAAGCTACCACTAATTTGCGGATAAGCATTTGCAGTAATTTCTCTATTTAGTTGCTTTTGTACTTGTATATCTAATAAAGCATTTTTTACTTGTATGGCATTTTGTAACCCATAATCAACGGTTTGCTTTACCGAAAACGAATTTGTTTTTTGTGCTGTTGAATTGATGGAAGCTGCTGCCAAAGCACTTACCATTACTGTTGTTAAAAAATATTTTTTTACTTTTATCATCACTTATTTTTTTATTCTTACTAACTGATATTTTTGAATAAGTTTAAATCCTTTGGGTGTAGAAATTCCAAATAAAAAGTGTTCGCCAATTATTGTCATTAAATCTCTTAATGGATATTTTTTTGAAAAGGGAAAAACTTCTGGGTTAAAAATTAGCATCATACTTTCTAACCTAAATTTTGCTAATACTTCTATATTAATATCTGCTCTATACAATTCCTCTTCAATTCCTCTTACTAAATTTTGGTGAATAATTTTTAAAATAAATTCATCTTTATGTCGTTGAAAACGCTGAAAAGCCTTTGGGTGAAATTTTTGCAATTCAAATAATACCATAGGGTTCATGTCTCTCAATTGCTCTGCCACTGTATCAATTACATCATACACTTCGGCAATTGCATTAGCCGAGGTAAAGGTGCATTTTAAACAATCCTTTTGATCAATTTCTATATCATATTCTAATGCAGCTTCTACTAACAAATCTTTTTCGGCAAAATGTTGGTACAGGGTTTTTTTACTCATACCAAGGTTGGCAGCAATATCATCCATACTTACGTTTCTAAATCCGTATTGCATAAATTGCTTTAAGCTGCCTTGTACTATTCTGTCTTTTACTTCCATTTTTAAATTTAGAAAGCAAAACTATGGAAACTTTTTTAATTGCCAAAGTTTCCATAGTATTTTTTATAATTTAACTTTAACTTAATAGTAAAACTTTAAAAGCAGCCATAACTGGCTGCTTTTAAAGAAGTATAAAACAATAAATTATAGTCTAAAAAGTACTGCAAACAAAACCCTTGTTTCATCTTTAACTAAATCGGGCCGCCATGTAGGGTCGAGTGGTGTAGTACTGTAGCCAGTTTGAGAGGTAACTCCGCCTTTACCTGCAAAGTATGGAACAGTTGAATGTCTTGTAACAACTTCTGCCCTAAAAGTTAAACTTTGGTTCGGCATAAAATCTATATTAGTTGATAAATCCCATCCTTTAAACTGATCGCCAGGGTTTGCACTAAAAGGAAACGCTCCTTCGGTTTGTGTAGGATTGTTTGGATTAGGTAAGGGACTTGCTTGCCCTGTAGGATACAACACTAAATATCTTCCTGGGTTTGTCATTACACCTCCGCCAACTGTCCAAGCCATTTTATTTTTTGCAAACCAAACTCTGTTATAAAACATAGCACTTGCAAAATATTGTGCTGGCCCTTTGGTAGAATCTCCATTTTTAAACCCATTTACTCCACCACCTTTTTCATAACCAACATCTGCCGTTAAAGAAAATGCTGCTTTAGTTATACCGTTTGATGATGGGTTATTGTAGTAGCGTAGCAATAAACTATTATCGGAATGAAAACGCTTACGCTTAGGAATACCTGCTGCATCTTTTCCAAAATAATTATTAGTTAATAGTTTAAAATTGCTATTAGGCATCCATGTTATATTACCACCAATACCTGGCATACTATTAAATTTTCCATAACTCTGCCAACCATTAATTATCCATGGTTCTATTTTTAAGTTTTTTGTAGGATGTATTTGTATACGAACACCATTAAAAAACCAAGGTGTATTATCGGATGTAAAAGATGCTTGATACTCCCAGTTTTCTTGTTGATAATAAGAGTTTAAACCAATATAACTCATAAACATACCAGCATCAATATTTATACCATGCCATTTATTTATGTGATAACCTGCATAGGCTTCACTCAAATAACGATATACATTAGCTAATTGATATTGCCCTCTATACGGACTAAAATCATTTCGTGGCACAACAATGCTTCTTGTACCAAATTGCGTCATAACTCTGGCTCTTGCATTTTTATAGGTAAAATCGCCGCCAAAATGCAAAGCACTTAATTGCACTTCGTTATTACGAGCCAATGCTGTAGAACCCACAACTGTATTATCGTTGGGCTTATTAAAGGAGTGTGTGTAATTTACATCTAGCAAAATACTTGGTGTAAAAAATTTCATGTCTTTAAATACAGATGATTCTCTTCTATCGCTTCCGTTGTGCCAAGTTTGATCAATTCCTTCAAAAGGTTCGCCTTTTTGCAAGTTTGGTTTTTCTGTTTGTGCATAGCCAATTGTTGTACTTAAAGCAAACAAGGCAATCATTAATTTTTGTTTCATTTTTTTTGTTTTAATTTAAACCTCATCCTCAACACCTCTATAAAGGAGAAGGGAGTGTGAAGCTGCTTAGTTCATAAAGTTTTTATATTTTTATTGCTATTTTTTTCTTTGTAAATCAATTTTAGGTACTGCTTCATAAATAAGGGGTATTTGCTCTACCACCACATCACTCTTATCTAACCCAAATGCTTTTTCGTCGCTTAAGCCTAAGTTTTTTAAATAGAAATAAGCATTTAATAAAATTCCACGGCGTAGGGATAACTCATTTTCTACTGAAAGAAATTTTTCTATAACCACAAATTTAAAATCGGGTTCTGCATTATATTTTGTGCTGCCATCTGGGCGTATATGTAAGTTCAATTCTTTATTTGCTACCAACTCTTGCACAATTTTTTTAAAGTACAGCTCTGTTTTAGGTTGAATTCTAAAGCCGATATTGATGTTTACTTTTATTATTTTATCGTCTACTAATTCCGATACATCATAACTCATCGTATAAGGCTCTTCTGTTCTATTTATATGTACAAACCAATACACATCTGCCCTTTTGGGCTTTTTTGATAATATGGAATTAATTATTTTTTCTTCTACTTGATTACGAGTATTGGCTTTAGTTAAATAAATAAGATGAGTAGAAAATTTAGGTATTGCATCATCTATACTTAACTCGATTAATTGCGGAGCAAATTTTCCAAGGTCAACAAATTTTACAAATCGGTTATTAATTTTTCTAGAATAAAACCAAATGTACATTATCATAAAAATGAATAATTCAAAAAACAAAAACATCCAACGCTCTTTTATTTTAGCTACATTGGCTATAAAAAATGATGTTTCAATAATAGCAAATATGCCAATGATAAGTACAACATATATTTTATTCCATTTTAGTTTATACAGTAAAAAATAATAAAGTAAAACGGTTGTCATCATCATAGCTACAGTAATTGAAAACCCATAAGCTGCCTCCATGTGAGATGATTCTTTAAAATAAACAATCATCAACACACAACCCACCCACAAAATTGTATTTACGCTTGGTATATAAATTTGTCCTTTAATATCGCTTGGTTGGCGTACGCTAACTCTTGGCCAAAAATTAAGGTTCATAGCTTCGCTAATAAGTGTGTAACTGCCGCTGATAAGGGCTTGCGATGCTATTATGGTTGCTGCTGTTGCAATTAAAATGCCTGGTAATAAAAACCAATGCGGCATCATTTCAAAAAACGGGTTTCGTCCATTTAATGTTGTTTCTTTTAAATTAATTACCCATGCTGCTTGGCCCATATAATTTATAACCAAACTTATTTTTACCATTATCCAAGTAATTCTAATATTTTTTATTCCGCAATGCCCAAGGTCACTGTACAAAGCCTCTGCACCTGTAGTACAAAGAAATACGGCACCTAACAACCAAAACCCTTGAGGATAGTTTACCAGTAAATCGTATCCGTAATGTGGGCTTAATGCTTTTAAAACTTCGGGGTGATGAATGATTTGTGAACAGCCTACAATTAATAACATAGTAAACCATATAAACATTATTGGACCAAAAGCTTTACCAATTTTTTGTGTTCCAAATCGTTGAAAGAAAAATAAACCAGAGATAATAGCTACAACAATTCCAATGGTTAATGTATTGCCTGGTACAATTATTTTTTCTAACCCATTTACAGAGTTTAATCCTTCAATGGCCGATGCTACAGATATTGGAGGCGTAATAATTCCATCGGCTAATAAAGTGGTAGCCCCTAAAATAGTGGGTATGGCTAAATATTTTCCATAGCGGCGTATTAATGCATATAATGAAAACACCCCTCCTTCGCCTTGGTTATCGGCACGTAAAGTAAGGATGATATATTTTATGGTGGTTTGAAAAACAAGTGTCCAAAAAACTAACGAAATACCACCATACACTAATGTTTCATTAATTTCTCTTGTACCAATAATAGCTTTAAAAACGTACAATGGGCTTGTACCAATATCGCCATAAATAATGCCAAGTGCTACTAACAACGAGGCAATAGTTACCTTGTTCAAACCTTTTGTGTTTAAATTCATTTTAAAAATTTTATATATGGTTGATTTTATTCTTTTGCTGCAAACCTGTATCCAACGCCGGATTCGGTTACAATAAATGTTGGACGATTTGCATCGGTTTCAATTTTTTTTCTTAATTGTGCTATAAAAACTCGTAAGTATTGCGATTGATTAATGTACCCTGGCCCCCAAACTTCTCGTAATAAATATTGATGGGTTAAAACCTTGCCTTCGTTTTTTGCAAACAAGGCTAGTAGTGTATATTCGGTACTTGTTAGTTTTATAATCTCTTCATTTTTTTTTACAACTCTGTTACCTAAATCAATTTGCAAATCGCCATTTATAATTACTGGATTATTTTCATCGGTAAATATTCCTCGTATTACACTTCGTATTCTTGCTAATAATTCGCCTGTTCTAAATGGCTTTACCAAATAATCATTTGCTCCATTATCCAACGCTTTAATAATATCTTCTTCGCTACTTTGTACCGATAATATAATAATTGGATTAGTAAACCACTCTCTTAATTTTTTTAATACACTATGCCCATCTTCATCAGGCAAGCCTAAATCCAACAAAATTAAATCTGGCGGATGGTTAGCTGCCATTATCATACCATCCTTTGCTGTAGCGGCTTCTGCAATAGTATAGTCGTTACTTTCTAAAGTAATTTGTAACAACTTACGCATCTGTACTTCATCATCTATAATTAATATGGTGGCTTTGTTACTCATTTTTTAAATTTTTTAAGTACGATGTTTCTGCCACAATATTAATAGTAAAAATTGCACCGCTAGTGGAGGAATTTTGCAAACGTACACTCCCTCCCATTGCTTCTGTAAATCCTTTTACTATAGATAAACCTAAGCCAGTACGACCTGTTGTAGTATTTTTTAATCTATAAAATTTATTAAATACATTATTTATTTCTTCTGGCGGAAAACCATTGCCATTATCTTCAATAATAATTTCTAACACATCTGCATGGCATGCTGCAGAAATATTTATTAAACTATTAGCACTAGTATATTGTGCCGCATTATTTAAAATGTTGTAAATAATTTGTTCTAACATTCCCTTATCTAATTTAAATAAAGGAATAGCAGGGTTTATACTAATACTTATTTTTTGTTCAATATCATTTTCTTCTAAACGTTGTACAGCATCATACACCACTTCCGAAATATCACACCAGTCATTTTTTGGTTGTATAAAGCCACTTTCCAATCGGCTCATATTTAACAAGTTTTCTACTTGCTGGTTTAACCTAAAAGATGCTTTTGCAATTTCGTTAACCAACTCATTCCTATTTTGTGGCGTAAGTTTTGAATTGCTACTTTGCAAATTATCGGCAGCACCAATAATAGCTGCAATAGGTGTACGCAACTCATGCGATAGAGAGTTAAGCAAAGTGTTGTACAACTTTACAGTGTCTTCTTTTTGCTGTTGCTGCTGTGCTAGTTTTTCTATTTGCCTTATTTTAAACGTAAGTACCGCACTAACAATAGCTACAACAAAATACATTAAAAACAAAATAACATCTTCGGTACTGCCAATATGAAATGTAAATTTTGGTGGAATAAAAAAGAAATTCCAAACCAATGCACTTACTGCCGCTGTACAAATTATTGGTAAAATATCTAACACCATTGCTAATAAAGAAACGGTAATTAGCAAAATAAAACCTACCACTCTATACCCCACAAACTCGGAAATTGCATAACAAATAGTAGCCACAATCAGCAACAGTAGTAGTGCAAATAAAAATTGCTTTGCTTTACTTAACTTATTTATAAATAGTGTTGCCATGTGTATACAAAGCACAAAGGTACTACGGTGGTTGTAAGTATTCTATAAAATGAATTGTATTTAGTATAAAGATTTTATAAAGATTTAGTAATTTTTACCCTTGTTAATTAAAGTATCTTTACAAAAAAGTATATAAATGAAAAAGCCGTTTAATTATGGAAAGCTTTTACAGTATTTTTTACAAGGCTTACTAATACTTGCTCCTATTGCTATTACTGCTTATTCTATTTTTTGGCTAGTAACATCAATTGATAGTTTATTACCCATATTTACCTACAAAGATTTTCAAGGAAATGTAAGAGTACAAAACTATGGCATTGGGTTTTTAATAATTATTGTTGCACTAATTATCATTGGCTATTTTAGTTCGTTTTTTATTACAGGCCGGGTGGTAAGTTTTGTAGATAAAATTTTAGAAAAAACACCAGGTATAAAATATATTTACAGCACTACCAGAGATTTTTTTGAAGCCTTTGCAGGAGAAAAAAAGAAGTTTACAAAAAACGTTTTAGCCAATGTAGATGATAACGATGTTTGGCGTTTTGGTTTTGTAACCAGAGAAGATATGGACGATTTTGGATTGAAAGATTATGTAACCGTTTATATACCCATGGCATATTCTGTTGCTGGTAATGTATATGTAATACCTAAAGCAAGAGTAAAACCAATTGCAAATATTAGTGCAGCACAAACAATGAAGTTTGCTGTAAGTGGTGGTGTTACAGATATTGAGGAGGAGAATAATAAAGGGAAATAAATTTTCCATTATTGGTTTAAACTATTTTTTATGTTTTAGGCATTCTTTTTTATGTTTTAAATAAAAATATTAACTTTCAAGTATGATAAAGTTTGTAAAACATTATTTAATTATTACAGTATTATTATTTGCTTATTTCCCTTCATTTTGTTGGGGCTTTTATGCTCATAAAAAAATAAATGGCTATGCCGTTTTTTTATTGCCGCCAGAAATGATGGTGTTATATAAACCTAATACAGATTTTTTAGCCGAACACTCGGTAGACCCTGACAAAAGAAGATATGCCGTTAAAGATGAAGGACCAAGGCATTATATAGATATTGACCATTATGGCGAATATCCGTACAACAATTTACCCCGTAAATGGGATAGTGCTGTTGCAAGATTTGGGGTAGATAGTTTAATGCAATACGGTATTGTACCTTGGCATATACAATTTATGCTATACCGCTTAACTACTGCTTTTAAAGAAAAAAACTTTAGCAGCATTATGAAAAACAGTGCCGAAATTGGACACTACATTGCCGATGCTCATGTGCCGCTACATGCCAATAGTAATCATAACGGGCAATTTACCAATCAAAAAGGTATACATGGTTTTTGGGAAAGCCGTGTGCCGGAATTATTTGCTGAAACAAAATTTGATTTCTTTATTGGTAAAGCTGAATACATAAA
>JANNWD010000406.1:0-4547 GCA_031408315.1 Bacteroidota bacterium | reverse complement strand
CACCAGGCGGCGCTGAAAAAGATAAAATGATAACACGACTCGACGAATTAGCAGCAAGGGGAGATACACCCGGGGAGGCTGCCATATTAACCGCTTACCGCCTAGCCGAAAATTCATTTATAAAAGATGGAAACAATAGAGTTATACTTTGTACAGACGGCGATTTTAATGTAGGCATATCATCCGAAAAAGATTTGGATGATTTAATTACAAAGGAACGACAGAAAGGCGTTTACCTTACTTGCCTTGGTGTGGGTATGGGTAATTTTAAAGATAGTAAATTAGAAACGTTAGCAAAAAGAGGCAATGGTAATTATGCCTATATTGATAACATTGCCGAAGCCGAAAAAGTACTAGTAAAAGAATTATCGCAAACGTTTTATGCCGTGGCAGATGATGTGTATATGAATGTACAATTTAATCCAACTTTAGTTAAAGAATACAGGCTTATTGGTTTTGATAATAAAAGAGATGCAGTAGCAGACAGTACTACTGATTTAGAAGGTGGAGAAATAGGAAGTGGAAATAGCACTTTAGCCCTATTTGAAATACTACCTACTTATGAAAAATTTGAACTTAGTGAGGATACCTTAAACCAAAACATTGCTACTATATATTTACGTTATGGCTTATGTAATGATACTGCACATAAAGAAATACGTTTTGCCTGTAAAAATATCGAACAAGATTTTAAAAATATTGATGATGATTATCAATTTGCAGCCGCAGTAACCATGTTTTCATTAAAATTAAAACAATCAAAATTTGGGAAAGATATTGATTGGTTAGATATAGAAACGATGGCATCGGAAAGTTATAAGCCAGATAACTATTTACAGAACGATTTTTTACAATTGGTACATAAAGCCAAAGAAATTTATACAGGTAGTGGCAAAAAGAAAAAGAAGAAAAAGGACGAGTAAATTCAATGATTCGTTATCAGCATTTATACTATAATTGTTTAAACAACTTCTCACTGCTTTAAACTACTATTTATTAAACAGTCAGTGTGCTGATTATTATAATATATAAATTCAATTTTAAGTTTAGATATTGGGTTTTCAAAACAAAACTTCATGCTTAGTTTTAACTTTCTGTTTAGGATGCAGAAAGTTTTTTTATTTAGTGTGGCTTATTACTTATTGGGTTTCCAGTCCTTTTACAGTCATTAATAAAAAATCTAAAGCTTTTGAATAATCTAACGTTTCATATTCAATTCCTATCTTCTTTATGTTTGAGTAATAATTTTTTAGGTTCTTAAAATAGTTTTTCTCTAATAGAACAGCAGTAGCTTTATCATTAATTTGCTCAATTAAAAACCATTTTTCCATCAATCTTGCCGCTCTGCCATTCCCATCTTGAAATGGGTGAATTTTTACAAAAACCAAATGAATATATGCTGCATAATAGAATAATTCAAAATCATCCAGATTAGCATTTTGTAGCGTTTTAATATCGTTAAACAATTTATTTAATTCTGGTTTTACTTTTGCTGGTTCTGTTGCCACATATTCTATTCTATCATCACTATTAATAACGAACATTGGATTATTTCGTATATAACCTTGTTGGCTTAAGGGTAAAAGATTTGAACTTAAAATTGAATGAGCTTTTTGTATATTTTCAAGATTTAGTTTATTCTTGAAAATAAACTCATATGCTAAGTATAAATCATCTGCCTTTTTTGTGTAATTAGGCTGATACTTAATATTTAGAAATTTATGTTTATAAAAGCTGTCAAAATCGATATTTTCTCCTTCAATTTTTGAAGAATAAACGGAAGATACAGAGTTATAAAACTGAAAATAGTTTACTGGGGTATCAATTTTTTCAAGTTTGATTAATACATCAATAGGAGACTGGCTAACAAGTTTTTTATATTCAACAAGTAATAAGGGGTTAAGTATTTCTAATTTCATTTTTAAAAATTACTTTGTAAAGATACTTTCCAAGTTTTAATTACAGATATTTTTACGCCTTTGTTCGTGGCACACAAAAGAAAAAACAACGAAAGTGAATTTTCGTTAAACTGTTCAAATGTCAATACTCACTTCACCTTTCAAAATGTCTATGCAAAATTTATGCTCTTTTAAAAAATTTAGTCCGATTATACCGTCATAGTCAGAAGTAATTCCGTGTGCTAAAAAATCATAAACCTGAACTTCAAAGTCGGTCTTGGTAATTCCTAAACATTCCAAATGATCGATGTTGTAAGTTTCAACAACTATAATTCCGTTTGAGGTTTCTATTTCTTTTTCCCCTTTACTATTTTTGAGTTCGTAGCCCGAAAAATATAAAACGTTACTATCAATTGTGGTATATGTTGCCTCTGCCTTGGTTCGTGGCACACGAAACAAAAAAAGGAAAGCTAATAAATAGTATAGGCAAGTATACAATTACGATAACCCGTTTCTATGTGCATAGGCTACTATATCTTTTGCATTTTGTAACTGTAATTTCTGCTTTATTTTATACTTGCTATTTCCTACAGCCCTACTATTTGAGTTTGTTAAAGTAGCAATTTCATCAATTTTATACCCTTTACAAGCGTACTTAATTATTTCTAACTCTTTATTAGTTAAACCACTTGTTTTAATGGCACTTTTTTTAATAGTAAACTGAAGTAAAATATTTTTTGCTTCTTTATTGTAATAAAATTCGCCTTTGCTACATAATTTTACGGCTTCTATAAAATCTTGAATAGGGTCTGTTTTAAACACCATGCCACATATACCCCAGGCTAGTATTGGTTTTATAGCAATACTATCTTTATTACTGGCATAAAATAAGGAAGGTATTTGTTGGTTTTCTGTAATTAATTTTTTCATAAAATTAAACACATCCAAATTATACAAATCAAAATCAAAAATTATTAAAGAAGCGGTTGCAATTTTTGGCGTTAGTATTGCCAAAGTTGATTGAGGGTTGCTAAAATTAGAGCAGGTAGTATAACTGTCTAGGGTTAACTCCTCTGCTATAGAATTGCACACCATTGGGTTGTTATCAATTATTATAATATTCTTCATAAATTATTTGGTAAAATACAACCTCTTATTGTAAGTTATAAATGCTAATGTATGAGTACAAGAATAGGTTTATTAGTAAGCGTTTAAGGTAAAAGAAATACAGTTAACCGCTAAATTAACGGTGGCATAAGCTGTTTTTAAATAGGGTTAAAATTATGTATATAGCTATTCACTTGGCTATTGGCTATGTGGGTAAAAAACGATGAGTAACTACATCAACTCCTTATCGGCAAAGCTAAAATATCCTTCATCACTTACAATAATATGGTCGTTTACTCTTATATCAAAATATTTTGCGGCTTCTGTTATTTTCAACGTTAAATTTATATCGGCATTACTAGGGCTTAAATTACCGCTTGGGTGGTTATGGCATAGCACAATTTGTGTAGCATCTTGCTCCAAAGCTTTTTTTAAAATTATTCTTGGGTCGGCAACCGTACCAGTTATTCCACCTTTACTAATAATTTCAAAATGATTTAGTTTACATGCATTGTTTAAAAATAAAACGGCAAATACTTCGTACGTATAATCTTTAAACATGGGTTGTAAAAAATTAGCTAACTTTTTACTGGTGTTTAAAATTGGCTTATCCAATGTGGCAGCCACTTGGCGCCGATTGCCTAATTCTAATGCAGCCGCTATAGTAATGGCTTTTGCAATGCCAATGCCTTTTACTTTTTGTAAATCTTTTAAGGTAAGTTTGCCTAACTCTACCAAATTATTGCTGCCTAGTTGTAAAATTTCTTTAGCTAAATCTACCGCACTTTTTTCTTTGCTGCCGTTATTTATTAAAATGGCAATTAATTCGCTATTGCTAAGGGTATTGGCACCGTTTGCCACCATTTTCTCTCTGGGGCGGTCATCAATTGCCCAATTTTTTATAGATGTGGAAGGGTTGTTGACATTATCCATCACATCAAATATAAAGGTTAAAAAGTAAATGATACATTTGCAAAAGTTTCTCACAAAGAAACTAAGATTATTAAGTTAACAAAGAATTTGTATTTCACTTTGTTTCGTTGTTTTACGTTGTTTCTTTGTGTGAAATAAAAATTACCATTCATTAAATCAAACATCAAAAATAAATGGAAACATCTGTAAAACTTTTTTCAGGTACTGGCTCAAAATATCTTGCCGAAAAAATTGCTGCAAAATATGGCGAAGCCTTGGGCAAAGTAAAAATTCAACGCTTTAGTGATGGAGAAATTTATGTAGAATTTGAAGAAAGTATTAGAGGGAAATTTGTGTTTTTAATACAAAGCACCTTTGCACCTACCGATAATATGATGGAATTGTTGTTAATGATTGATGCTGCAAAAAGAGCATCGGCCTACAAAGTAATTGCCGTAATGCCGTATTATGGTTTTGCAAGGCAAGATAGAAAAGATAGACCCAGAGTAGCTATTGGAAGTAAATTAGTAGCTAATATGCTTACCGCTGCCGGTGCAGATAGAGTAATTACAATGGATTTACATGCTCCACAAATTCAGGGTTATTTTGATATACCGGTAGATCATTTAG
>JANNWD010000405.1:0-15721 GCA_031408315.1 Bacteroidota bacterium | reverse complement strand
CAGCATTACCAAACCAAACCCAATTCATTAAACGTACTTCTGGCTTGCCTTTCATATCGGCAAACTCAATATCATTTACATCGGGTACTGGTAACATTCCTGTAGCATCTTTTGTATCAACAACATCGTTTCCAATGTCGGATTTTTTTACTTCTTTAGATGTGTCGGTTTTTAAACCTGGTATTAAATCGTATTTGTTAGCAGCCCAAATACCTGCAACAATTGGTGCAGCAATAATCATTGCTTTTATTGGCCAACGTAAGCCAGCCCAAAAAGAAGGTTTTTTATCGTATTCCATAATTTTATTTTTGAATGGTTGATGTTCGATTTTTTGAATTAATAATTAGTCTAAAATATTAAAACCTTTATCGGGTTTTTGTTCGTTTGTTAATTCGTAACTGGAATCACTCATTTCGCCAATATTCAACGTTTCCAATCTGCCGCTATCAATTTGTTTTACAAAACTTTCCAAATCGGATTGAGAAATGGTTGAACCAATTGTGATAGATTGATTTTGATCTAAAAAATCTAAGTTGCTTCTTATTTTACCAATATTTTGGCTAATTAATGATGTTGCTGCGTCCATTGCCTGTTGATATTTCCAACCATCTTTTATTTGAAAAACTTCTGCCAAGCCTTCGGTAGCCGAACTCATTTTGCTAGTGGCTTCTAATTTTTTACTAACAATGGTAATCGTACTTCCCATTGCATTTACATAAATACGAGATGCCGATTCATTATCTTTTAAAACCTCCAATACTCTTGCAAATTGATTGCCGTATTGTGTGTATTGCCTTGCCGTTTGCTCACTTGCTTTACCTTCTTCCATACGTAAAGTTGCATTTACTCTAGTTTCTTTTGCATCTCTTTTAAATGCATTGGCTTTTTCGTTAAAGCCTTTAGCGTCAAGCTCTACAGCTTCTTTTTCCAATCTTCCTGCTTCTTCTGTAAGACTTCTCACTAAACCATATTTTTTATCTGCATCTTCTTTACTACGTATAGCTTCATCAATCATATTTATACGAACACCATCAACCGAGGCAATTTTTTCTCTTACTTTTTTTAAGGTATCTTTTGCATCAATGTTTAATAGCTCCAATGTTTCTATTGGGTTACGCCTTGCCAAACTTTTTTCGCCTTTAAACAACAATATTCTGCCAGCATTATGTAATAACGATATAATTTTTGGATACAACATTAGCAACACAACAATTACAATTGATAAGGCAATAAGCCACACTGTTTGTTGTGCATACTCAATTAGTTTTGGTAATGCTTTAAAAAAGGCAAAAGAACCTCCAATTAATGCTATCCAAAAAAATAAGGACGCAATAGTTTTTTTGCCTTGCGGCGATTTTATTACCGCAGGTAAATTATTACCAATTACCTGAAAAATGGGTAATTGTGTTAACTCTGCTGGTAAGCTACGCTTGTCTATAAGTTGTGCTTTTTCTGCCATGTTTATATATTTAATTTACACTTGTTTTTACAGTTTCTAAAACGCTTTTTATTTCTGCCACTACAACATTTAATGCATTTACACCAGATTGTATTTTCCCCTCTACCCCTAAAATTTGTGGTGCATATTTTGCATCTACTTCATTTAACTTGGTTGTAGTTTCGGTAAGCTGTGCAGATAAAAGGGAAATTTTATTTTCTAAATCTTGCTTTTCTCTTTGTAGCTGTTGCTTTTCGTTTTGCAAAGCTACATTCATACTTTCACGTTCATCTCTCTTTTTTTGAATGTCGGTATTTAGTTTACTTTGCAATTCGCCACAATAGGCTTCCCCAGTGTTTATTACAGTACTCTTATCTAACCCTAAAACTTTAAGAGTGGTAAAAGCGTTTTGTAAATTAGTTGTATTTACGCCTCCCATTGCCTCGGCAGCGTTCCATAATTCAAAAAAATCTATACCGGGTTTATTCATTGTTTCTAACAAGGAATAAATTTTTTGAACCATATCTTCACTTGCTAGGTTGGTTGTAATAATACCTCCATTGTTAATTGGAGTATTAACATTACTTGCAGCTTTGTTGGTAGAAAATGAGTTATTGGAGGGTTTAGGCTTCTCCGTTTCTTTAGGTTGATTAGTATCTAAATACTCTTCTGTAAATACCATTTTTTTTAGACCACTAAAAATACCTGAAAAGCCAGTCTTTTTTTCATCTGCCATTGTTACAGATTTTTGTTTGGTGTAGTTACAAATATAGTATTAATTTGAAATAATTGCATAAGGAGTTGCAAAGTTATAAAATCATAAAAATCAATAGCCTAGCAGTTTTATCATTTCATTATCTACCTGCCCATAAACTACATCCGGTCGTAGCGTTCTCCATCCTTCAAAATCTAATAAAGTAATATAATTTATGAGCCTTGCCTTTTTAAAATCGTATTGGCTTTGTGTTGGCATATTTAAAACAACAACCCAGCCACCTTTATCTTCAATTTGTTCTCTCCATTCTTCATAATAATCAGCATCGCTACTATGAAAGTTTAAAACATTTTCGGCTATTAAAATAAATTTTGAAACACCTGCTGCATATAAATCGTCGGTAATATCTCTACGTAAAGTCATAATATCGTTTTCAATGGCATCGTTCCATTCGCCTATTAATTCTATTATGGCATAACCCTGCTCATAATCTATAAATAATAATTTCAAGTAAAGCGTTTTACTTCCAAAAAAATCCCATTGTGGATGTATGTAATAATTGTAAACGGTTTGGCTAAACTCAAACTCACTGTAGGTTCTACCGTAAAAAGGCGATTTTGCATCTTCTTCGGCGGCGTATAGGTGACGCCAGTTGTAGTATGGTTCTATATCTTGCAAAAATTGTAAATTTTGTACGCAAAATTATGAAAATAAATTATAGCGAATAATACAATAAATGGCTCTAAAACCATCTTTCCAAGAAATTTTTTTACCTTCTTCGTACGTACGTCCGTAGTAAGATATTCCAACTTCAAAAATTCTTATTTTTTTTACTTTGGCAATTTTGGCGGTTACTTCTGGCTCAAAACCAAATCTATTTTCTTTTAAACTGAGGCTTTGGATTATTGATGTATCAAACAATTTATAACAGGTTTCCATATCTGTTAGATTTAAATTTGAAAACACATTAGATAAAAGGGTTAAAAATTTATTACCGATTGTATGCCAAAAAAATAAAATTCGGTGAGGATGGCTGCCCATAAACCTAGATCCATAAACCACATCGGCAACACCACTAACTACTGGTTTTAATAGTAAATTATATTCTTCAGGATCGTACTCTAAATCGGCATCTTGTATAACTAAATATTGCCCAGTTGCATATTTAATTCCTGTTTTAATTGTAGCTCCTTTTCCTTTATTTTTTTCGTGGCTAAAAAACTGAATATTTAATTCTTTATTTGCTAAGATATATGCATCAATAACTGCTACAGTGTTATCGGTAGAGCAATCATTTACAATAACTATTTCCTTTTTTATATCATTAAGCAATTGAACATTTTTCACTTTGTTTAGTATTAAGTGAATTGTTTTTGCTTCGTTAAAAACGGGCACTACAATAGATAAGGTTGAAAACATATTGAATATTTATCTACAATTTTTATTGAAAATTTCTAATGCACTCTGAGAGCCCAATTCGGCAGCATAACTTAAGTCGGCACAGCCTTCATTTTTTCTATTTAATGTTAACCGTAAAATACCTCTAAATTGAAAAGCTAAAGCATTTTTATCTTCGTAACGTATAAATGGTGCTAAGGTTTTTTCTGCTTCTAATACGTTGCGTTGTAGCATATATTGAAACATTGCTTTAGCTACAACTTGTGGTTTTTGCGTTTCAAAGTTGGCGTTGGATAAATAGGTATCAAAAATTTTTTGTTTTAAGGTATCTTTAATAAATACCGAGCTAATAAAATTTTGGTCGGTTATGGAGTGGTAAACTAATACAAAATCTTTTCTTGCTAAAATAGAATCTACAGAAAGATTAGTATAATTTTTATTGTTGTAATGCGATTCCCAAACAACAAGCTCACCATATTTTATTTTATTTAAACTTGCACTGTCTAGTCTTCCCATTTTAACAGTATCACTATTCTTAATATCGTTCAACCAATTGTACCAGGCATGGTTACAGTATACTTTTTTATTCTCTTTATTAATTGTTTTTACATAGTTGCTTGTTTCTCTTAATCCAACTCTTTCATGGTTATCATGGCTTTGCGGATGCTCAAAATAGAAAGTAAAGCCTAACTGTAAGCTTAGCACACTTACTAAAATAAGCCATTTTTTAGGTTTGATTAAAGCGAAAATTAATACCAATAATAATAAACCTCCAATAAAATAAATTAATAAATAGTCCTTTTCTGTAGGGCTGTAAAATTGCCTAAACTCTAATTTTTGAGAATATTCTTTTAAGCTTATTACAAAAAATATTAGTGAATATAAAATTAAAAAAACAGTTGGGCTTATAATGTATTTTTTAGGTGTTGGTTCATTTTTAAGAGGGGCTTTAGCAGAAATAATATTGTTTTCTTTCTTTTTTGTTATTGTGGTAACAACATAAATAAGTCCATCGTATATTATAATTGCAGCAAATGGTGCTAGGGTTATTATGTTTCGTAAAAAGCCAGCAGATTGACCAATATCCAATACAGTTGCAAAAAGCGTATACAATAAAAGTCCAGCTAAAAATTGACTGTAATAAAAGTAATTTTCTTTCCATTTTTTTGCTCCTTGTATTACCCCAATCCATAAAAAATAGCAGAAAATAGGACCAACAACATAAGCCATTTTTGAAATATATTGTGTAATTGGAACTCGTTGATATCTATTTGCTTTTTCGCCAGATGCTGTTAACTCTTTATATATAGCCCAAAAATTACCTGTTTGAATATATAAGCCTAGCCACCAAACAAATAACCCAAATCCTAATAATGGAATTACGAAAAACTTTCTATTCTTGATTAATGCAATTAACCAAAAGAGTAATAAAAACACCAACTCTGCCCTTGCTAAAGGAATAAACGAACCTGCTATTGCAAATGCAACAAATTGTTTTTTATGTAATAAATAAATACTTATGGCAATTAAAAAGGCTGCTAATGGCTCCGTCATAGCATCTCTTGAAATACCAAATAAAAAAGTTTGAAATAAATAGGCAGCAGCTAACACCCAAGGATGTTCGTATTCTTTATCCTCTCCAAATTTATATAAACACCAGGCGGCAATACCATTTAATAAAGTCATCATTCCTATTACGCCTACTTTACCTAATAAATGTTGAGGATAATAAAATAAAATTGCATAAAAAGGGCGTACCCAAGCATTAAAAAAAGTTGATGGATTTTTATCGGCATCCATAACCAAAAAATATCTTGTATTAGCATCATCATCCCATGTGCCAGTGCGATAATAACCCCAAATTATAGTTGCTAAAAGGTATAGGGTAAAAACAGCAAAAAAGCTTATTCTTTTATTTTTTGTTGATGTAAAAGATAATAAATTTCCCATTCGATTAGGTTGGTATGTAATAAAAAAGTAAAATACTACTATTTTGAGAAATAAAAACTTTAAATTATTTTTTTATGCAAAAAAAGCCCACAACTTTCGTTGTAGGCTTTTAGGTACTTAACCCAATATTTTATTGTACTACTATTCTTTCGGTAAATATTAATTTTTGGTTAGCATCGCTAACCTTAACTAGGTACATTCCTTTTGCTAAAGTCGTTTTTAATTGTACTTTTTCGGCTTGTACTTTAGCTGCAATATTTGCAGCTTTGTTTAATATAATTCTGCCTGTTAAATCAGTTACAGTAATGGTGTATCTACCAACACTTAAACCATCAAACAATACTTTAAACTCACTGTTTGTTACAGGATTAGGAAACACCCTTGAGTTTCCAGAAATTACATCTGTATATAATTGTGGAGGTGCAATGCTAAATTTATTTTTTGCATCATACTCTTTTTGAGAAAGAAAATTAGCATTTGCTAAATCCGATGCGTTAAATTGATTTTCGGTGTTTTCAATTTTTGTTGCTACTAAAGTTTTTACATCTACTTTAAATAAGCCATCAAAAACTACTGCACTTCCTACAACCATATTACCATCATTATCAACGGCAGATGCGTTAGTAGTAAAGGTTGCAGGCAAACCAGTAATTGCTCCATTATAAGTTGCAATACGGCTATTTACATCTACACTAAATACATTATGATTAGCACTAACAATTACCAATTTGCCAAAAGCATCGGCAACCATATCTCCACCCCAACTTGTGCATTTATTATGTACAGAAATAATTTTATTGCTTTCTGCATCTACCAAAGAGCCTAAATCGTCTACTACAACTTTTTTACCCGTTGTAAAACGAATTAAGTGATTAGCATCGTTCGTAATAGCATAACCATATCCATCAGCAGCAATTACCATTCTTGTTAAATGATTTTCTTCGCCTTGATAAACAGCTGGTGCAGCAATAATATTTTGCTTAACTACTGTAAAATTTGCATTGGCTTTATCCAAATCTAAATAACGAATTTCGGATAAGTGCATTGGAGCAAAATACAAACGATTGTGCCTAGCATCTAAAGCAGCAGCTGCTACACCATATACAGTTGGCTTAGCATCTTGTGCATTTAATGATTGACTACCATCTGCATAATTCATTTTAAATGCAGAAGCATCGGCATCAAACAACGTTTTAACAACTTTACCAGTTGCTAAATCAACTTGTTTTATGTTTGCCCATAAAAACTTGTTAGTGTTGCTACCAGTTATGGCATAAGCGTTACCAGCATTTTGTGCCGTAGCTAAGAGTGAAGTTGCAGCGAAGACTGTTGAGAGTAAAAATTTAAAGTTCATAGTGGAAATGTTTTAGTTAATGTTTAGATTACTAAATTACGGATTTTACACACACATTTCCAAAAAAAATTATAAATGGTATGTTATTAAAAAGTTTCGATAACATTTTTTACACTTCCTTTTTCCAACAATAGGGTTTTTGCTTTTTCGTAATCATCAATTTGTAGCTTTTCCATTACCATTTTTACGCCCCTGTCTACCAATTTATCATTGGTTAATTGCATATTTACCATTCTGTTGCCTTCTACCCTGCCTAGTTGTATCATTACTGATGTACTAATCATATTTAATACTAGCTTTTGTGCTGTACCGCTTTTCATACGAGTGCTACCCGTTACAAATTCTGGCCCTACAACTACTTCTACAGGAAAATCGGCGGCATTACTAAGTGGAGAGTTTTGATTGCAACTTATACTTCCAGTAATAATATTATGTTGTTTGCAGTTTTCTAAAGCCGAAATTACATAGGGCGTTGTGCCACTTGCAGCAATACCAATTACAACATCGTTTGCATTAATATTATGTTGTAGTAAATCTTTCCAACCTTGTTCAGCATCATCTTCTGCAAATTCTACAGCTTCGGTAATTGCTTTATTTCCGCCTGCTATTATGGCTATTACCAAGCCGTAAGGTACGCCATACGTTGGCGGACACTCACTTGCATCTACCACCCCTAATCTGCCACTTGTGCCTGCACCTATGTAAAACAATCTTCCGCCCATTAGCATTTTATCTACAATTACATGTATTAATGCCTCAATTTGTGGCAACGCCAAATGTATGGCTGCTGGTACGGTGCTATCTTCCTTATTAATGTTGGTTAGCAATTCGCCTACACTCATTTTTTCTAAATCATTGTAAGCCGATTCCGATTCTGTTATTCGTTTAAACTCCATAAATTAACTATGATACTTTATTAATCCGTCCATTGGTTTTTTAATAACTATTCCTAATTGCAGTTCGTATGCACTGCACATTTCTTTTAATACGTCTTTAAAGCCAAAAGCAACACTGCCTACAAAATTAATAGGCATTAGCCAACTTTCTCGGTATTTGTATACATGATTAAAGAAAAAATCGTTAAAGGCATCTTCAATAATATTTTCTATCATATAGTGTCCTCTATTTTCTGTTAAGAAAGGTACAAATGAAGCTAAATAACGATTGGGCAAAGGTTGTTTATACACCTTATTCAAAATCTCAATACTGTTGGTTGCAAATTTTGCATTAAATCTGTCCATCAAATCTTCATCAAAAGTAGTATATAAAAAATATTGAATTACTTTTTTGCCCAAATATGCTCCGCTACCTTCATCTCCCAAAACATACCCTAAACCTGGGCTATTTTTTACAATTTTTTTGCCATTATAAAAACAACTGTTACTACCTGTGCCTAAAATGCAAGCAATTCCTTTATCTCTTCCACACAAGGCTTTGGCAGCACCCATTAAATCATGATCTACTGCAATTTTAGCTTTTGTAAATACTGTACTTATAGCCTTTTTAACCGACTTTACGTTTTCTGGATTGCTACAACCTGTACCATAAAAAAACACTTCTTCAACTGCTATGTTTTTTATTTTAGGTAACAATTCTTTTTCAATAACCTGTTGTATTTGTTGAGTATTTAAAAAGTATGGACTTAACCCTTGTGTAGTAACAATTTTTCGCTTTTTACCATCCAATAAACACCACTCCGCTTTTGTAGAGCCACTATCGCAAATTAGTTTTATAGGCATAATTGATTTGTTTACTTAAAAGTAAGGATTTTTTTGTGATAGCAATTATAAAAGTACAAACTATATGGTACTAAGTACTTTGTACTTTTCTCTAATTATCTTTGCTGCATGATTAATAAGAAAGTACAAGTTTGGCTACCACTTTTATTTAGCTTTACTATGATTGTGGGAATGTATTTAGGCTATTATATGAGAGATAATATGCCCGGCAAAAAATTTTTTAGTAGTGAAAAAAGAAGGCCAATACAAGAAGTAATGGATTTGGTGCAAACAAAGTATGTAGATGAGGTAAATGTAGATAGCGTTGCCGATGCAGGTATACAAGCCATGCTTAATAAGTTAGACCCTCACAGCGTTTTTATACCAGCCGAAGATTTGCAAGAGGTTAATGAAGATATTGAAGGTAAATTTTTTGGGATAGGGATAGAATTTAATATTATTAATGATACCATAAATGTAGTACAAGTTTTAAAAGATGGGCCAAGCCAAAAAGCCGGTATGGAAATTGGCGACAAATTTATAACCGTAAATGATAGCATTTTTACAGGTAAAAAAATTGATGCAGATAAAGCTAGAAAACAATTACGTGGAAATTTAAACACCAAAGTAAATATTAGTATTTTAAGAAACAATCAACCCAAAAAAATAACAATTACTAGAGGCGTAATTCCTTTAAAAAGTGTTGATGCTGCATATATGATAGATGCCACTGTAGGGTATATTCGTTTAAATAAATTTTCGACAACTACCTACAAAGAATTTATGACAGCCCTTACCGATTTAAATAAAAAAGGCTTACAAAAGTTAGTGCTAGATTTAAGAGATAATGGCGGTGGCGTTTTAGATGAAGCTATTGAAATTGCAGACGAATTTTTAGAAGGCGATAAATTAATTACCTATACCGAAGGTAAACATTTACCCAAAAAAGAATACCGCTGCCGCAGGCAAGGCCAATTTGAAAAAGGAGCATTAGTAGTATTAGCTGATGAAAATACAGCAAGTGCAAGTGAAATATTATTAGGTGCTTTGCAAGATTGGGATAGAGCAACAATTGTTGGTAGGAGAACATTTGGAAAAGGACTTGTACAAGACCAATACGACCTTAGCGATGGAAGTGCTTTACGCCTTACCGTTGCCCGTTATTACACACCCATTGGAAGAAGCATACAACGTAGTTATAAAAATGGCGAAAAAGCGTATTACGATGAAGTAAGCAACCGCTTTGCCGCTGGCGAAACACAATTTGCCGATAGTACAAAAAATGATACTAGCAAAGTTTATAAAACTAAAAATGGCAAAAAAGTATATGGCGGCGGTGGTATTACACCAGATTATTTTGTGGCTTTAGATACAACTAGATTTACAAAAAATACTGCACTTATTTATAGCAAAGGAATTATTAATGATTTTACCTACCATTATTATTTGCAAAATAAAACGCAATTATTAGCCTACAAAAATGTAAAAGAATTTAGTACAAACTTTACATTAACTGATGCTAATTGGAAACAATTTGTAGCACTAGCTGCTAAAGATTCTATAAACATGCAAACCGCTTCTGTAAAGGAAAAAGATAGTTTAACTAAACTAATTAAAGCCACACTTGCAAGGCAACTTTGGCGTAACGATGGCTACTTTGAAATGTTGAATTTAAGTGATGTGGAGGTTAAGAAGGCGTTGGAGTTGTTGAAATAATTTAATATAAATTTGTATTATGGAAAATATAAAAAAACCGCTATTTACAAAACGAATTTTTTGGGACGTAGTTTTTGAAAATATTGATTACGATGCTAAAGCCAATTTTGTAATAGAAAGAGTTTTTGAAAGAGGAGATGTTGAAGATATTAGAAATTGTAGAAGATATTATGGCGATGAAAAAATTACAACTGTTTTATTAAATGCCAAATTTTTACCCGAAACCAGAATGTATTTGGCAAGTGCTATTTTGGACAAACCATTAAAACATTTTAAATGTTACACACTTCGACAGTTGAACCCCACACTTTTTCCTTATTAAAACAATTAATGAAAATTCCTGAATTGGAACAGTTTTCATTAGTTGGTGGAACTGCATTATCCTTGTTTTATGGTCACCGTATGTCCGTAGATTTAGATTTATTTTCAAACTTACCATTTGAAAATGAGATTATAATTAATTCTTTAAAAAGTACTTTCCATCACAGATTTATAACAGAACAAAAAAGTCCAAAGTTTGGAATTTTTGGCTTCATTAATGATGTTAAAATTGATATTGTTCGTCATCCTCACCCCTTAATTAGACCAAAACAATTAATTGAAAATATTCGCTTTTTTGCTTTAGAAGATATTATTGCTATGAAAGTACAAGCAATTTTAGGCAGAGGTAAAAAAAAGGATTTTTGGGATAATGCAGAGTTGCTTAACCATTTTACTGTAAGTGATTTTATTCAATTTCATAAAGAAAAATACAGTTCACAAAATTTATTAATAACTGTACCGCAAGCACTTACTTACTTTGCCGATGCAGAGGAAAGTGAAGACCCTATTAGTTTAAAAAATCAAAATTGGGAAGACATTAAAGAGTTTATTAGCTCAAAAGTTAGAGAATATTTGGCATAATTACGCTAACGCTACACCTGTTCAATCCTTCAAAAACAACTCCACCGTAGCATTTTTATTAAAGTTGCTGCTTAGTCTTACTTCGTAGCGTTTGCTTTTTGTTGTTACAATCATAACAGCTGTGCAAGGTGGTATACTGCCAAGGCTTTCAGCTACTAAGCGTAAGTGAGCTATTGGGTTTAGTTTTTTATTAAGGCTTACATAAAACGTAAGTGCATTAGCCGTTATCGTCTTTTTATTCAATACCAAATTATTATCGTGATATACCGAAACAATGTCGCCATCAATATCACCATTATCATAAACATCTATTCTTATACTGTCTTTATCTTTTGGGGCTATTTCTAGTAATGATTGTACATCGGTTTCTCGTTGTGCAATTTTTGAAGGAACTATTATTGGTATGCTTTTTACAATTGGCGTTTCTTTTATTTTTGGTTGTATAGTTTTATTAACTTGTATAGGTGTGTTATTTTTCTTTATTTGATTGGTTTTAGGTACAGATTTTTGTGGCACAGCTACCTTTTTTTGTGGCTGAACTTTTTTAAGCTCCACTGTTGGTTTTAAAAGAGGGGTAATTCTTTTTTGCAACCACACATCGTTCGATGGTGTACAGCCTTTAATATTAGGCGTCCAATAACCCCATTGAAATATATAATTAGCATCTACTTTTTTTACAGACATGTTGTATTTACCTAAACAATTGCCGTACTTGCCTAAATCAACCGCAATTGTGCTTACTTCTTTAAAAACAATTACTTGGTTCTTTTTATCGTACATACCCACAATTTTGTAATGTTCATAAAAATTATCTTTATAATACAAATGCGATATGCCTTTAAACAAAGAATCTTCCTTAAAATTAAAAATTTCTACTACTAATTTTGGTTGTCCTAAATCTAATTCCGTAGCTAAAAAAATACCTTCCCAAGTGCCTACAATATTATTTGGAGCTATTTGGGCAAAAATTGATTTACCAAAAAAAAGTATAAAAAAGAGTAAAAAAAAACGTTTTAAAACCATGCAAAGTAATTTCAGTGGTAAAGATAACATAGAAAAAATTTTGTGTTTAGAATGAACTGAATAATTAAAGATTACAACGAATATTTAACAACATATAAAGTTTAAAAAATCAATTATATTCATTTAATTACCTTTGCCACAAAACAACGATTTACAGCATGTGGCTTAATAACATTTTAGAAACTATTGGCAATACGCCTCTCATCAAACTTAATAAAATAACCAAACACTTGCCTTGCACCGTATTGGCAAAAGTGGAGTATTTTAACCCAGGTAATAGCATAAAAGACCGTATGGCCCTTAAAATGCTAGAGGTAGCAGAGCAAGAAGGTAAAATAAAACCTGGTGGTACTATTATTGAAGGTACAAGCGGCAACACAGGTATGGGCTTAGCTTTGGCGGCTTGTGTAAAAGGCTATAAATGTATTTTTACTACTACCGATAAGCAAAGCAAAGAAAAGGCTGATATTTTAAAAGCCGTAGGTGCAGAGGTTATTGTATGCCCTACAAATGTTGAACCAGAAGACCCAAGAAGTTATTATAGCGTTAGTAAACGCCTTGCAACCGAAGTGCCAAATAGCTGGTACGTAAACCAATACGATAATTTGGCCAACCGCTTAGCACATTACGAACAAACTGGCCCCGAAATTTGGGAACAAACCGAAGGTAAGGTTACACATTTAGTTGTAGCTACTGGCACAGGTGGTACAATTGTAGGTACAGGCAAATATTTAAAAGAAAAAAATCCGAATATAAAAATGTGGGCTATAGATAGTTACGGTAGCTTACTTAAAAAATATTTTGAAACAGGTGAGCTTGATCAAAAAGAAGTATACCCATATATAAGCGAAGGTTTTGGAGAAGATTTTGTACCCCAAAACTATGATATGCAATACATTGATAAGTTTGAAAAAGTAACCGATAAAGATGGTGCAGTAATGGCTAGGCGTATTGCAAAGGAAGAAGGAATGTTTTGTGGCTACAGTGCTGGAAGTGTTTTACAAGGAATGTTACAACTAAGTGGAGAGCTTACAAAAGATGATGTGGTGGTATTAATTTTTCATGACCATGGCAGCAGATATGTAGGTAAAGTATATAACGATGAATGGATGATGGAACGTGGCTTTTTAGATGTAAAAACCTTTAAAGATGTTATTAATGGCAGAGGAAGTAAAAAAATTATTACAGTATCATCTACCCAAACAGTAATGGAAGCTATTAATTTAATGAAGAAATATGATATTGAAAATATTCCTGTAATTGATGCAGGTAGCAATGTTGGGGCTATTTCGGAGAGTGGTTTATTTAGTAAAATTTTAAATGATGCCGATATAAAAAATCAACCTATACAAAAAGTAATGGAAAAAGCTTATCCAGAGGTTGTTTTTGATACTCCAGTAGAAAGATTGAGCACTTTTATTACAAAAGAGAACGGAGCTGTACTTAGTAAAGACGATAGTGGCACCTATCACATTGTAACAAAATATGATATTATTCAAAGTTTAAGTAAATAAAAAAATACTTATAATTAATTGTTAATCTACACTTTATAACGAAGTGTGGATTTTTTATTACAAATATTCGTACTAGTTTATCGTAAAAATACGTATAGCGTTATAGTAAATTTTCATAACAGATACAAGCATAACTACCTGCTTATTTGTATTTACTGTAGTCAAAAAAAAGAGAAATAACGCTCTAGTACAAGGTTTAATTATGTTGCATCTTTGTGTTGAAGTTGATTGATAGAGATTAAATATCAGTCGTTATCCAAAAATCCAAAATAAAAACCGAAAAGAATTTGTAGAGTTTGATGAAATTAAATCCAATATTTCTGAAGAATTGCAAAGTCCAATATCAGTCAACTTCATTTTTAAAATAAAAGTTGTTTTTAGATAAAGAAATACAACATCCTAACTTAATTTAACCGTTAAGTACGAAAGACCAAAAAAACCAATATCTGGCTTATGCTGTTAAAAGCGATGATAGCCAAAACCAAAAAGAAATCAAATTCCTATTACCTATGCCGTTAAAAGCGATGATGGTTGTAGAAAAACCAAAAAGCAAGTTTCTCCCAAAGAAGCTACCCACAAATCAAAAAAACTGACTATGCTTGGTTAGTTTAAAAAATTTGAAACTTCTGAGTTAATCCCTTAGAAGTTTTTTTATGTGGGTAGTTCAAGGTTATTTTGCAAGATGATTTTGCAATCAACTCAAAAAATTTACACTTTAACGCAACGTATTGTTTCGTTAGTTCCATCTCAAACCGAGTTATTATTTGATTTAGGGTTGGATGAACAAGTGGTAGGCATTACAAAATTTTGTATTCATCCAACTAATTGGTTTAAAAGTAAAACAAGAGTTGGCGGTACAAAAAACATCAATTTATCTACCATAAAAAAATTAAACCCAACTTTAATTATTGCCAATAAAGAAGAAAATGTAAAAGAGCAAATTGAAGCATTAGCTAAAGATTATCCTGTTTGGCTAACCGATGTAAATAATTTAGAAGATGCATTTCAAATGATTGAAGATATTGGTCTCCTAACAAATACCCAACCAAAAGCCAATCATCTTACCAAAAAAATTAAAAAAAATTTTGAGCAATTAGTTAAGCCAATTACCCCTTTAAACACTTGCTACCTTATTTGGCAAAACCCTTACATGACGGTTGGTAGCGATACGTTTATAAATGATATGCTACAAAAATGTGGCTTCAATAACATCTTTACAAAGCAAAGCAGATACCCAGAAATTTCTATTGCACAACTGCCAACTGCCGACTGCCAACTACTTTTACTTTCCACTGAACCCTACCCTTTTACACAAAAACATATTGATGAATTGCAACAACAATTACCCAACACAAAAATACTTTTGGTAGATGGCGAAATGTTTAGTTGGTACGGCGGTAGGTTACTAAAAGCTCCGCAATATTTTAAGGAGTTGTTAAAAAGGGTTGACAACCTTTAAAAGGTTGTCAACCCTTTTTAACCATCACTCTATCTTTACTTTTTGCCCCATCTTCCTTACATTTGTAAAAACAACTAATTTATGAGTAAATACAGTTCTGGCGTTTTATTTGGTGCGGAGTTAGAAGCATTGTACAACGATGCAAAAGATAATCAATTTGCCTTACCTGCGGTAAACACCATTGGTACAAATACAATTAATGCAACGTTAGAAGCTGCAGCAAAAGTTAACTCTCCCGTTATTATACAATTTAGCAATGGTGGAGCACAATTTATTGCAGGCAAAGGAATGCCAAACGATAAATTACAAGCAAATATTAGTGGCGGTATTTCTGGTGCCTTACATATACATAATGTGGCTAAGCATTATGGTGTGCCTGTAGTTTTACATACCGATCATGCAGCAAAAAAATGGTTGCCATGGATTAGTGGGTTGATTGATGCTGGCGAACAATTTTATAAAGAAAAAGGACAACCACTTTTTAGTAGCCACATGCTAGATTTAAGTGAAGAGCCTATTGAAGAAAACATTGC
>JANNWD010000404.1:0-1968 GCA_031408315.1 Bacteroidota bacterium | reverse complement strand
CCCAGGGCCACGTTGATGTCGTTGACGATGACGTGGGCACCTTCGGCTGCCAGGCGCCTGGCAATGCCCTCGCCAATACCGCCGCCCGCGCCTGTGACGATGATGGATTTGTCTTTGACCCGCATTGTTTAAATTTCCTTTTGCTACGTATTTGATAGCTGCTTTCGCCCGATTTATTGGGGCCGGGTTAGGTGCCAGTTTTATTCATAATGAGTCCACATGCGCAGAACCTTGACTTGGTGCGATGACTCAATGATTTCGTACACCAGTCGGTGCTGGACATTGAGACGCCGGGAGTAAGCCTTCTCTAGCCCGCCTGCTAGTTTTTCGTAAGGCGGCGGCGTTTGATAAGGGTTGGCTTGGAGGATGCTCAGCAACTCAAGTGCCTTGGACTTAAGCCCTGAATGAGCCAGTTTCTTGGCGTCTTTCTGGGCCTGCGTGGTGTAAACCAGTTGCCATGGCAACTGGCTCACCAATCCAGCTCCGTTTTGCAGTCATCGACCGGCGTATTCAAGCCATCAAGAATTGACTCACGCATCCCAGGGATAGCGGTCAGGTACAACGTCTCCTGGATCGAAGCCCAATCCACGGCTGACACTAGCACCGCCGTGTTGCGTTTGCCCTTGATGATGACTGGGTGGTGCGAGGCAGCACTCTCGTCAATAAGCCGGTATAGATTGGCGCGGGCTTCGGAGGCGGTAACGATGTTCATGAATGAATGGTACGCTTTTCAGTACGTTTTTACCATGATTAATCTCTCTGTAGTCATTTTTCAAAAATTTTGAACCAACGGCGTTGCAGCTTTCTTAACGGACATTTCATATGCTCATTCAACCAAAGCATCCCGCTGCGGTGTATCCCAAAGGAAATGAAATGTCGAAATCATCCAGCGCATCCAGGTATTCAGCGCCTGTTCCAATGACGGCGGCAGCAGCGTCGCGAATCCAAGGCGCTACAGCCCGTACGAACGGTGGCCAGGTTGCCAGCAAGAGCTTTTCCGCACGCGCGCAGAGCACTGCTGCAAGCAAAGGAGGAAAGAAGTAAATGATGCCGGGCGGGCGGCGTGAGTCGTTCGTCAGGCCTGCAGATTGTCAAAAATGAGCAAGTACAGTTCCGACAAGGATGTCGCAAAAATGGTTCGAACACTTGTTAAAACGGGCTGGCTTTATACGATGGGTGGCCGACACGGCAGACTTATTGCGCCCTCTGGCCGAAGCCTGACCGTGCCGTGTTCGCCGAGTGACTACAGAGCCGTCCATAACTTTAGACAAGAAATCAAAAAAATGGCAAAAACACCGTCGTTAAGGGTAGGCGCATGAGCACATCCCGGGACAACAAGCCCCCGTATCCCCGAACTGGTGAGATATATCGCTGTCTGGCCAATGCTCTCGACACCCGGTCAAGCGCCTCCGATGGATATTCACGGGGTGTTGACAAGCTGGCGCGTGAAGCTGATGTTGATTACGCCTTGCTGAGCGAATCGGTTGATAAGTTATTTCAAAAGCCCCTGTATAAACAACAGGACGACCCGGAAATCGCGGATGCAGTGACGAACTTCGTTAAGCGGTTTATTTATGACTATTTGGGCTTGGTGGCGGCCACAGCGCTCGACAGCATTGACCGTAAAGAGGCGTTACCGCTGTTGACTGAGCACCTTTTTGTGCCGTGCGGGGCTGCTTTCCTGTTGTCTTCGCGCCAGGCGTGGGGTGGCCCGGATCTGATGAGCTTGTTAAATCCAGATACTCAAGCCGTTGCAGTAGTTTTTGACTGGGCTGGCACCGCCAAAGATGGTCTGGGTGATGACTGGCTGGGTGTGCTTTATCCAGCCAGTACCGGCGAAGACAAGCGTATGCGTGATCTGCTTGGGCGGTGGCGGCGGGGAACTGAGCTACCGAAGCTGCAGAGTTTGGACTTATTGGGGAAAGACTTAAAGATCCAGTGGCCTGAAAAGCGCGAGTTGATTGCCAA
>JANNWD010000403.1:0-3600 GCA_031408315.1 Bacteroidota bacterium | reverse complement strand
TAATATCACTACCTTCAAAATCTAAAAGCAAATCCTTATTGGCATTGTCTTTTATAAATTCATTTATCAATGTGTGGCTAGCTCCAATTGTTTTCCCATCAGGATGATTACCAACTAAAATATAAACTGCTAATTGGTAATTCACCTTCTTTAAAAATCAACTCGTTGTATCCATTTTTTTGTGTGTAATTCCACTTTTCTTTTTTAGCATACTTTAATGGTAAGTTCATTATTCTTTCCATAAAAGCATCTTTCCTGGTTTCCATTATGTAGGTAAAGTTTGGCGTAAGTTCAGTTTTTGTTTTCTTTATTTCTTTTTTATTGTATTCTTTGTCGTACTCGTAATCGGTGTAGCTTACCAATCTGTTTTTCATATCATGTAATACAAATAAATAATTACCGGGTGTTAAATCAGCAATGCCTTTTTCATCTATTAATATTTGCAACAAATCAACATATAAATTAACAGCTTCACCGTATTCATTCATGTAACTGTTATTATTCAAATATTTTTTTATAACAGTATAATAGTAATTTGTCATTGCCTCTGTATTTACACTCATACTTAAATACCCAACATTATCAGCATTAACATAATTAAGCATGCTAGCATTTTGTTTACTATCCATTACAGCATTACCCATCTTTGTAAGTTCAGCATCAGTGCTAAATGTTTTTTGCTCCATCCTCATTTTATCTTTTTCAAAATACACATTAACTGAGCTGTTAAAATTGGCACTTGTATCCTTTTGATATTCGGTAATTCTACCATAACTATTATATCCCCCCATTCCATAATATCTACCCAAAGCAAAAAAGTTGTTGTATTGGCTCATTAATGTTTCGTTGTTTAGCCACACACTTATATGTGCACCAGGCTCAATTATTTTAGTATATTTTAGTTCGTTTCCAATAGAAGTTGTATTACCATTAAAAGTAGTATTCATTATTTTTTCTGCAATACCGTATTGATATTTTTTTGCAATCATATCTTGTTGTTGATACCACAAATCTCTCTTTACTGTTTCAATACTATCAGCTACAAAGCGTTCTCTTTCTTCTTTAATTTTTTTAGCTTTTTTAAGGGCTTGTATTTTTGCGGTGTTTGACTTTGCTTGTGCAACAGGTTTTTTACCTTTTGTAGTTACTTTCTTTTTTTGTGTAGGCACAGTTGTAATTTCCTCAACTGCAACACTTGCGGCGTCCACAGCTATAGTACTTTCAACATTAACTTCTACAACCGCTGTAGCTGCAACTGCCGTATCACTATTACCATATTGGTAATCGTAATAATTTTTTTTATTTTGGTAAGATGTATTTATAATTATGGCTACATCATTTGTAAAACCAAAATAAGTATTATCATTTGCTGTATAAAAGCTAAAGCCATTATTTTTTTCTAATTTACCGGTACTGTTATAGTTGGCTTTAATTACGTTTAAAAATTGCTCAGCATTAGTTAAGTTAAGAAGGGTTACAAACGTTACCGAAGTATCTTGCATACTAAAATACTGATACACATCTTTCTCAAAATTTATTCCTATGTTTTTTATCGATGTTAAGGAATCGATATGTAGCATTTTAAAAAAATCTTTTTTTACAAAACTGTAGCTATCTAATTTTTGTAGCGTTGTATTTTTTGTAAAATTTTCGGCGGCGTATTTTATTACTCCAGCAGCATTGTTAGGCACTTTGCTTAAAAGGTTTTGTGCTGTTGTAGTAGCAAAAGTTGCTAATAAAAGAGTAAATGCTATTAATTTCTTTATCATAATTAGTTACTTAATTTTATTTTGTTTTCAATAGATTTTTTTTCGGTAATTACATCCAATGCGGTTTGCTTTAGCATAATTGCCTTTTTACTAGGAGAAATGTTAGCATCTTTATTGCTAGCTGTTTCAATCGTATTTTCAAATTTAAAAATAGATGTGTAGCCAGCTGTTGCAAACACTTCCTTATCGGCATTGCTTACTTTTTTGTACTGGTTTTTTAAACCAAATTTATTTTGCCGTTCAAATGTTTTTGTAGCAGCATCATAACCATATACTTTATCAATACCAGCTACGTTACCACCATCTATTTTACTTACATTTTTTAATGCAGTATTTAATTGCGATAATTTGGCAAAGCTGCAATTAATGGTAGCAATGTAATTATCAAAATCTATAGTGGATTTTGCAGCACTAACACCAGCCGTTTTATTCATGGCTTTTTCAATTTGTTGTAGCTTATTTTCTATCTCCCATTTGCTTGGTACATCATGCCCATTAATGGTTTTCATTTTACTAATACTGTTAAGCTTAGTTTTGCTTTTACTCATATTAACTACAAATTGAAAAGTGCCACTGCCATCTGACTTTAAAAAAATTTGCTCAATAATTTCAAAGCAACTGCTAAAGAGTATAGTACAACAAAAGAGTAGGAGGTACGCCGTTTTTTTCATCTATAATTATTTATGCAAAATTAACAATTATTGTAGTTATACAATTATTATACTTCAAAGGTCAATGTTAAAATTATATATTACGTTTAGGGCTTTGTACGTTAGCATAAAAAAAGCCTCGTTATTACAACAAGGCCTTCTTAACTAATTTTTCTCCGCCATATCCGGTATATCCTCGGCTTTATACAAGCCAGCATCTAACTTTTTCTTAACTGCTTCAAACGCTACTAAGGTTTCATCAATATCCTCAAAACTATGGCTAGCAGTAGGTATTAGCCTGTAAATAATATCTCCTTTAGGTATTACTGGGTATACAACAATGCTACAAAAAATATGATAATTTTCTCTTAAATCCATAACCATACTAGTAGCTTCTGGCACATCACCTTTCATATAAATTGGCGTTACAGGGCTATTCGTATCACCAATATCAAAACCACGTTCTTTTAATCCAGTTTGTAAGCGTTCAACATTTGCCCATAATTTCTCTCTAAGTTCTGGCATAGTTTTCACCATTTCCATACGCTTAAGCATTCCCTCTACAATTAGCAAAGGCAAACTTTTTGCAAAAATTTGACTACGAGTATTGTACCGTAAGTATTTAAGCACCGCTTTTGGTCCACTAATAAACGCCCCAATGCTACCCATACTTTTTACAAAAGTGCTAAAGTATAAATCAACACCAGCTTGGCAGCCTTGTGCCTCATCTGCACCAGCACCGGTAGCACCCATATACCCAAAGCCATGAGCATCATCTATCAAAATTCTAAATTCGTAATCGCTTTTTTTAGCTACAATTTCTTTTAAAATTCCTTGCTCACCATCCATACCAAAAACGCCTTCGGTAATTACTAAAATTCCACCGCCTTGCTTTTCAGCCATGGCAGTAGCTCTTTTCATTTGTTTATCAAAATCTTCAATATCGTTGTGCTTAAACGTATAGGTGTAGCCTACATGCAAACGTATGCCATCCATAATACAAGCATGTGCCTCAGCATCATAAACAATCACATCTCTACGGTTTACCAACGCATCAATACAACTCATTATACCTTGGTAGCCAAAGTTCAACAACATGGTATCTTCTCTGCTTACAAATTCGCTAATAACTTTTTCAAGTGCCTCATGCTTATCCGTATTTCCACTCATCATTCTTGCAC
>JANNWD010000402.1:0-2296 GCA_031408315.1 Bacteroidota bacterium | reverse complement strand
TCGCCGATCACCAGCACAGGCCGGTTCAGCGCCGCCGCGCTGCTCGCGCGCTCGATGCTGTCCAGAAAGGCATAAGACTGCCCTACAACCTGTTGCGAACGATCCATTCCTGATAGTTAGTATATTTTCCCAACTGTTAGCAAGTATAATCTATGCATGAAAAATACAAATCCCCGTTTTGCGCCATTTCTTAAATTGGCACGGTTCCTGCAAAACTGTTCATGTTCCCGCCGGATGGTCCGACAGGAAGCCAAATTATCCACCCCAAGTCAGGGAGACTACAAATGACGAACGCAAACACAGCTCGCAAATCCGCCGTCGCCGCTCTGGCACTCGGCGTTGTCCTCTTCAGCTTCGCCGGGCTCGACTCGACGCTGAAGCCCACGAATTTCGCGGCCTCCGCGACAACCCAAACGACCGCACAGGCTTGAAGCAGGTGCGTATCGTGACCGGGGCGGTCCGCCCCCTTGCTAGGACCGCCCCGGCGAACGATCTAAGGTTTCACTCAGGAGTTTTAATGATGGGCATTTTCTCGCGCACCCGCGATATTATCGCAGCCAACATGACCGACATGCTCGATCGCGCGGAAGACCCGGCCAAGATGATCCGCATCATCATCCTCGAAATGGAGGAGACCCTGGTTGAGGTTCGTGCTGGCGCTGCCCGCACGATCGCCGATCAAAAGGAAATGCGGCGTCATATCGACAAGCTCGCGACGCTTGAGACCAACTGGCAGGAAAAGGCCGAACTCGCGCTTTCGAAAGGGCGCGAAGATCTTGCCAAAGCCGCGCTGGTCGAAAAGGCAAAGGCGACTGACATGGCCGACCAGATGTCTACGCAGATCAAGGTTCTCGACGACGCTCTGCGCGCGTCGGAAGCCGACATTGCCAAGCTGCAGACCAAGTTGCGCGAAGCCCGCACGCGGCAGAGCGGCATCGAAACCCGTATCGACAGCGCCAACCAGCGCTTCAAGATGCGCGAAGCCTATGCCGGCGAACGCACCAAGGATGCTTTCTCGCGCTTCGATATTCTCGAACGCGAAGCCGACCTTGCCGAGGGCCGCGCTGACGCGATGGGCATGGGCAACGTGAAAACGCTCGACGAGGAAATCGCCGAGCTGCGCACTGACAAGAAAATCGATGCCGAGCTCGAAGCCATGAAGGCCAAGATCAAAGCTGCCGGAAAGAAAGGGTAATCCGATGGAAGATGTTCTCGTCCCTATCATGGTTGTCGGAATGCTGTTCATCGGCCTGCCGTGGCTGGTGTTCCACTACATCACCAAGTGGAAACAGGCGAAGACGCTGACGGTCGATGATGAACGGCTGCTCGATGACGTGCATGATACCGCACGCCGCCTCGAAGATCGCCTGATCACCATCGAGCGCATCATGGCCGCCGATAATCCCAACTGGAAATCCGGCCAGTAACCCCTTTAATGCAAGGAGACCTGCAATGACCGCTCGTCGCACTGACTTTTACCTCGACAAACAAAATGCCAAATGGCTGGGCGTCTGTTCGGGGATCGCCGATTACACCGGGATCGACCGGACCTGGGTTCGCGTTGCCGCTGTTATTCTGACCATCATGGGCGGCTTTCCGTGGACGCTGATCGCTTACTGGGTGACGGCGTGGGTCGCCAATCCCAAGCCACTCGGTTTGTATGACAGCCCCGAAGACGCCAAATTCTGGCAGGGTGTCCGCCAGTCACCAACGCGCAGCACTCGCGATGTCAAAGCCAAGTTCCGCGACATCGACCGCCGTCTCGCGGACGTCGAAACCTACTACACCAGCCGCAACTCGAGCCTCGCCAACGAGATCGACAACCTCAAGTAACGCGTGCGCGAACAGGGAGAATTATCATGGATATGGGTGGACCCGCATTCGTCCTCAGCATCATTGCAATGTCGATGGTCGGATGGATCATCACCAGCTGGATACGCGCCAAACATGGCTATCCAATCGAAGGCGAATGGGGCGGAACGATCAGCAAAGACGACCCCAAAGCCGCCCGCCAGATCGAACTGCTCAGTAATGAAAACGAGCAGCTAACCGGCAAAGTGACCCGCCTCGAAGATCGCATCGCTGTCCTCGAACGGATCGTCACTGACAAACCCGCGCGTTTGTCCGCCGAAATCGACGGCCTGCGCTGAGCAGCTGAAACAGGGAATAAAGATATGATACCGTTTGAAACCATCGCCCCCGCCGCATTCCTCGTCGCGATTGTCGCGGTCGGCGGATGGGTTATTACAACCTGGCTCCGCATAAAGAATGGCTACCCGCTCGACGGCCAATGGGG
>JANNWD010000401.1:0-2206 GCA_031408315.1 Bacteroidota bacterium | reverse complement strand
CCAAGTTTTGCAACCTTAACTACTAAAGAAAGTGTGCAACAATTTTTTGAAAAAACATTTATAAATGCCGCTATCTTAATGCCAACATTGGTAGATGATTTTTTTGCAAACCCAACATCATCTTTAGTTACGGTAAAATGTTTTCCATGGGTAAGAGAAGATAGGTTTGCATTAATTGGTGATGCTGCACATGCTATTGTTCCGTTTTTTGGGCAAGGCATGAATTGTGGTTTTGAAGATTGTTTGGTATTAAATAGTTTGATAGATAAGCATAATGAAAATTGGAATAATATTTTAGATGAATACCAAACATTACGAAAGCCAGACGGAGATGCTATTGCAGAGCTTGCTCTAAATAATTTTGTGGAAATGAGGGATAAAGTTGGCGATCCAAAATTTTTATTGCAGAAAAAAATTGAAGCTGCTTTCAGTAAAAAATATCCTGATAAATGGACACCTGCATATAGCCAAGTAACATTTAGTCCGCAAATAAGATATAGCGATGCATTAAAAAATAGTAGTAAGCAACAAGCCATAATGGATGTGGTAATGCTAATAGAGGATATTGAAAATAAGTGGCAAGAAGGTTTTGTGGAAGAAAAGATGTTAGCACTCATAGGCGGTGCATAAAGGTATGCAGTACAAGTCCCCATTTCAAGTGTAACATCGGGATGCCGATATTTATCGGCAAGCGACGCCACCAATGATGAAAAAGATTAAATGCTGGAACAATAAAAAATAAAAAATGTACAAACTTCCACACTATACAATTGATGACCGAAATACAATTATTTCTTTCGCAAAAGAAATTCCATTTGCTTTGGTAACTGGTGTTGGTACTGATTTTCCGGTGGCTACTCAATTGCCTTTAGAAATTGAAGATGTGGATAACAAATTATTTTTAAGTGGGCATTTAATGCGTAAAACAGATCATCATTTAGCATTTGAAAAAAATGAAAATGTATTAGTGGTTTTTAATAGTCCACATGCTTACATAGATGCAAACTGGTACGCCGAGCCAGCACAAGGCAGTACTATAAATTATATTTCGGTGCATGCAAAAGGGCAAATAAAATTTACTGATGAAGCTGGTACTTATGCAGCGGTAAAAAAAATAACTGAAAAACATATTGATTCAAATAGTGCAGCTGGGTTCAAAAACATAAGTGATGAATATGTAAATACTATGGTAAAAGCCATTGTTGGTTTTAGTATTAAAGTAGAAGATTTACAAGGTGTTTTTAAACTAAGTCAAAACAAATCTGTAGAGGAACAAAAAAATATTATTGCACAATTACTATTGCGAAATAATAAAGGAGATAATTATATTGCAGCAAAAATGGAAGCATTGTTAAAATAAGCATATGAATCGAAAAACATTAGTAGAACAAATACAACAAAAAAAAACATACTTATGTGTTGGGTTAGATACAGATGAAACAAAAATACCTAAACACTTACAAGGCAAGCCCAATGCTGTTTTTGAATTTAATAAAGCAATAATAGATGCTACAAAAGACTATTGTATAAGCTATAAAATTAATACTGCTTTTTACGAAGCCATGGGCATTAAAGGTTGGGAAGCTATGATGCAAACGGTAGACTATATCCCAACTACACATTTTAAAATTGCCGATGCAAAACGTGGAGATATTGGAAATACAAGTAGTCAGTATGCCAAAGCTTTTTTTGAAAATATGAATTTTGATGCAATAACTGTAGCACCGTATATGGGTGAAGATAGTATTCGTCCGTTTTTAGAATATGAAAATAAATGGACGATAGTTTTAGGATTAACGAGTAATAAGGGTGCTGCCGATTTTGAATTATTGAAAATTCAAAATGGTAATGAACAACATTTACGAAGTGAATTTCTTTACGAAAAAGTTTTAAAAACGGTAAGCAAATGGGGCAACGAAAATAATTTAATGTTTGTTACCGGTGCTACACAAGCCACAGAATTAGATAATATACGAGGCATTATTCCTAATCATTTCTTATTGGTACCGGGTGTAGGCTTTCAAGGAGGATTTTTAAAAGAGGTAACAAAACATGGGAAAAACGCCGATGTAGGATTATTAGTAAATGCAAGCCGAGCAATTATTTATGCTAGTGAAGGAGAAGACTTTGCGGAGGAGGCAAAAGCGATTGCGGTGCAATATCAAACAGAAATGGCTACTTATTTAGCATAACATTAAGTTATTTA
>JANNWD010000400.1:0-3323 GCA_031408315.1 Bacteroidota bacterium | reverse complement strand
TGTATTGAGTGTATTGGGTAAAGATGATGATGGAGAGCAGCTTACAAAATTATTTATAGATAATAATATTGGAACAAAATATTTAATTACAAGTACAGATACAATTACCACAAATAAAATACGTATTATAAGCCGCAACCAACACATGATGCGGTTAGATGCAGAAATGCAAACCGATATAAATACAAGTGATGAAGATAAATTGCTTTATGCTTTTGAACAATATGTTGCTGCCGAAAACCCTAGTATTGTTATTTTAGAAGATTATAACAAAGGCGTACTTACACAAAATGTTATCTCAAAAATAATTGCATTGTGTAGGCAAAAAAATATTTTAACGGCTGTTGATCCTAAGCGTAAAAACTTTTTTAGTTATGTAGGCATAGATATTTTTAAACCAAATTTAAAAGAGGCGGTAGAAGGGTTAAACTTACTTACAGAGGCAATTAACGTAAGTTTATTAAAAGATATTCATCTTCAATTAAAAGAAAAGTTGCAACACAAAATTTCTTTTATAACGCTATCCGAAAAAGGTGTTTTTTTTAACGACGAAAACTCATCAAGCCTTATACCTACACATATCCGTAGCGTTGCTGATGTTAGTGGTGCAGGCGATACCGTTATTGCAGTTGCTTCCTTAATTTACGCCGCCACAAAAAATGTTAAACTAATGGCAGAAGTAGCCAATATTGCTGGCGGCTTAGTTTGCGAAGAGGTAGGAACAGTGGCTATAAATAAACAAATTCTTTTAAATGAATGCATTACATTATTAGCCTAGTTTTTGTTTATTTCTTTCCTCCAATATTTTTTCCTTTTTTTCTCCAACAGCCATTAACCGTTGGTAGTTTATAAAAATTTCAAAAAATATTTTTACCATAACAAAAATTATAATAAAAATTTTTGATGCACCAAATGTTAAAAAGAAACTACCTAAAATAACAATTAGCTGTTGGCTAAAAATTCTTATATACGGTTCAAACATCAAACGCCCCATCGAAATATTTTTGTAATCGCCATTGCCAAAAAAAGTGAACAAAGATTGTGCTGTGTAATAAATAATAAAAATTAGTAAAACTAGTTTTCCATCATCTCCCAATATCGTAGGTATTTTTCCATAGTTAAATATCAACGAGTCATCTTTTCCAAAATTACAAACTTTAAAAAATATTTGCGTTTGTACAAAAACAAAAAATCCGTAATGAATAATAAAAAAGAAAATAAAAAACCATCCACTAGCCATAGTGTTGGTGCCATTTGCTGTATTCCATAAATGTTTTTTATTTACAAATAGTGTAACCACCATCATTTTTAAAACATTTATAATACCCACAATAACCGTTTCCATTGCATATACCACAAACATTCTTTTAGCATCCCAACCTAAAAACCAAACACCGTATAAGGGTATTAAATTAACCAGTATTAAAAGATAGTCGGATATTGTTAGCTTACGTTTAAACATTGTAAAAAATATTTAGAATTTTTATGGCTGTAAATTAAATACTTTTACGCTACAAAAAATACCCACTAGTACGTATGCAAAAATTTTCAATCGTAGTTCATGGCGGCGCAGGAACAATTTTAAAAGAAGATATGACACCAGAGTTGGAAGCCGCTTATTTAAAAGGCTTGCAAAATGCATTAATTGCTGGCTATGCTGTTTTAGAAGAAGGGGGAACATCTGTAAATGCGGTAAAAGCTGCTTGTGTAATTTTAGAAGATAACTTGTTGTTTAATGCAGGCAGAGGGAGTGTATTTACCAAAAAAGGAGTACAAGAAATGGATGCTGCAATAATGGATGGTAATGGATTAGCTGCTGGTGCTGTAGCTGGTGTACGTAATGTACGTAACCCAATTGAGTTAGCAACCGAGGTTATGTTAAATAGTAATCATGTTTTTTTAAGCGGCAAAGGTGCAAACGATTTTGCCATTAAACAAGGCATAAAATTAGAGCCAGATGAATTCTTTTTTTCTCAATTTAGATACGATCAGTGGAAGGCATTAAGAGATAGCGATAATTATTCGTTAGACCATACTCACCAGGGGTTAGAGGAATTAATGAAAGATAAAAAATTTGGAACTATTGGCGCTGCTGCTTGCGATATGCAGGGCAATATTGCCGCAAGTACAAGCACAGGTGGTATGACGAATAAAAAATATGGACGAATTGGCGATAGCCCAATTATTGGGGCTGGTACCTATGCTAATAATAAAACTTGTGCTATAAGTTGCACAGGGCATGGAGAGCCATTTATAAGAGCTGTAGCAGCACATGATGTTAGTTGTTTAATGGAATATAAAGGCATGACATTACAGCAAGCAATGAACGAAGTAGTAAATGTAAAATTAGTAGCAATGGATGGTGAAGGAGGAATGATTGGTGTGGATGCAGGTGGAAATACAGCGTTAATTTTTAACAGTGCAGGAATGTATAGAGGAATGAAAAATAGTAATGGTGAACAATTTGTTGGAATTTATAAAGATTGATAATATAGTATTTCTTTTATTTACTCAACATTTATTCTTTAATCAACTTCGTTGGCGAACTTGTTCTGTTATCATTTTTTTTGGTAAAAAGAAATACATAACAACTCTTGTAAAGAGTTTCTCTGTTCAGCTTTGCCCCTAATATCTAAAAATTCTCATGAAAAAAATAGCTGTAATCGTTGCTGGTGGCTCAGGTGTAAGAATGAACTCATCTACACCCAAACAATTTTTATTACTAAATGGCAAACCCATTTTGTATTATACCATTCAAACTTTTTTACAAGCGTTCGATGATTTGCAAATTATTTTAGTTCTTCCTGAAGAAAACATTGCAGCTGGGCAAGAAATTATTGATGCTTTTTTTAATTACGAAAGAATAAAAATTACGGCTGGTGGTCGTACTCGTTTTCACTCCGTACAAAATGGGTTAAAATTAATAGAGGAAGAAGCTGTTATTTTTGTGCATGATGGTGTACGTTGTTTGCTTAGTCAAAATTTAATTCATCGTTGTTACACTGCCGCTATTGAATTTGGTAGTGCCATACCCGTTTTACAACCTGCCGATAGTTTACGCATTATTAATAATGAAGACAATGAAGCTATTGACAGAAATACCATTCGATTAGTGCAAACGCCACAAACCTTCCATAGCAAAATTTTACTACCAGCATTTAATATAGATTATAAAGAAAAATTTACCGACGAAGCTACAGTGGTAGAAGCCTTTGGCTTAAAAGTACATTTAATTGATGGCGAAGAAACCAATATAAAAATTACCAAACCTATTGATTTAGTGATAGCGGAAAAAATAGTTGAAGGGTAGTTTTATAAAACTC
>JANNWD010000399.1:0-12941 GCA_031408315.1 Bacteroidota bacterium | reverse complement strand
AATTTGTAGAAGTGCCTAATGCCAAAAATTTAACTGGTGCAGATATTGAAAATTTAAATGGCACATTAAAAAGTATTCAATTTGCAAGAGTGGAAGATTTAGACTATAGAAAAGGTGGTGGTGCTAATGGAAGAGAAATTTATTTTGTAGCTACAGGCGTTAGTGGTAATCCTGATAAAACATATTGGGGAAGAATGTATCGTTTAAAATTAAACGCTGCCAATCCTTTATTAGGAACGTTAGAGGTTGTAGAAGATGGAAATTTAAATCCGGGTAATGATATTATAAACCCAGATAACGTATGTGTTACTAATAACTATGTTTACATACAAGAGGATGGTGATTCTTTTTTTCCAGGAGCATCACACGACTCTTACATTTGGCAATACAATATTGCAACAGGTACTAAAAAGCCTTTTTTAAATATTCGTAATAAGGCATTAGGTGGTACGGTTTACAACCCAACCAACGACCAACGATATGCTACTTGGGAACATGGTGCTATGATAGACATTTCAAGTACTATTGATGTTGAAAATACATTTTTAATAAACATACACTCTCATACTTGGGTGGAAGGCGATCGTTTTTTAAATCCAAGTAAAGCCACATCTGTACAGCCTTACAAAAGTGGCGGACAAACTTTAATTTTAAAAGGCGTACCTCGTTAACCTTTATCTACAGAAAAAATAAAATCCTTTTATAGCCTAAGCTGTAAAAGGATTTTTTACTTTACTATTATGCGTAATTCTATTATAATTATACTTGGTTTATTTGTATTTACAACTATTTACAGTGTTAGTAGTTGCAATAATAATCAACTTGTTAAAGGCAATAATTTATCTTTTTTTATAAATACTAAAATTGATTCTACTATAAATAAATTAGTAGAATTAGATAGTTTAGCAACGCAAAAAAAATCAACTGAAGATTTAATTAAAAAGTTTGCCCAAGCTAGATTTGCTTATAAGCAAATTGAAAGTGTGGTAGAATATTATTTTCAAGGTTTAACCAAACGCATAAATGGCCCTGCATTACCCGATGTAAAAATTGATGATAACCAAGTATGGCCACCGCATGGTTTTCAGGTTTTAGAGCAATTAATTTATAGCCCACTAAATGATAGTTTATATGCTGTTTTGCAAAACGAAATAAACGTATTAATTACAGATTTTAATTTTGTAAAAAATAACCTTGCCCAAACAACTATTTTACCAAGGCACAAAGCCGAATTAGTACAACATCAATTAATAAGGATAGCCACAATTGGTATTACTGGGGCAGATGCTCCTTTAAGTAAACTTTCCTTACAAGAAGCAGTTTATGCTTTACAGGGTTTAAAACAGTTTGAATCATTAACGGATACTACACAAAATAGTTTTTATACAAATGCTATTATCTATTTAGAAAAAAATACAGATTTTGATTTGTTTGATAGAATGGAATTTATTACAACCTATTTAATGCCCTTAAGTGAAAATCATTTTAGTATTAATGAAAAAGTATTAGTTAATGATAGTTTTGCTAAACCTTTTACGGGGTCGTTAAGCGATTTAATTAAAGGAAAAAAAATTAATGCCGATTTTTTTACTGCTTATTCGGTATCAAAAACAAATTTGGCAAAAGTAACATTAGGCAAAAAATTATTTTTTGAAACACAACTATCCAAAACAAATAAAATTAGTTGTGCAACCTGCCATAAGCCAAATTTATATTTTACCGATGGTTTAGCAAAAGCAAATGATTTTGTACATGGAGGAAATTTATTAAGAAATACGCCTACTTTATATTACGCCTCTCTTCAAAATAATCAGTTTTATGATATGCGTAGCAATTATTTGGAAGATCAAATAAATGAAGTAATGAAAAATAGTAGTGAGTTTAATTTTTCATCGGGGGTATTGCTACAAAAATTATAAAAGATACCGTTTATAAAAAATTATTTAAACAATCTTTTGAAAAAGCAGATTCTATCACAGGCATAGAGGTACGAAATGCTATTGCATCATTTATACGGTCATTAAATCGTTTCTCCTCAAACTTTGATGAGTATATGAATGGCAATAAACAAAAATTAACTACAGAAGAAATAAATGGCTTTAATTTATTTGCAGGAAAAGCTAAATGTGCTACTTGCCATTTTATTCCTTTTTTTAATGGAACAATACCACCATGGTATAATAAAACAGAATCGGAAATTATTGGTGTACCAACATTTGTGGCTTGGAAAAATGCAAAATTAGATAATGACTTAGGTAGATATAACTTAAACAAATTAGAAGAACTAAAATATGCTTTTAAAACCCCTACCGTAAGAAATGTAGAAAAAACTGCTCCATATATGCACAATGGTTCTTTTAAAAACTTAGTTGATGTTGTTGAGTTTTATCATAAAGGAGGAGGTGTTGGTATTGGTATAGCCCTGCCTTTTCAATCCTTACCATTTGATTCGTTAATTTTAAATTCCACGGAAAAAAAATCGATAGTTGCATTTATGAAAACACTTACTGATAAAAAATTAGACTATTAAATTGATTGTATTAATTCTTGTACTTTTATTTTTATAAAATCTCTTACTTCATTAAACTGTGTAGGTTCCATGTGTTTAGGATCGGGTATTTGCCAATCAATAAATTGTTTGGCAGGCATCCATGGGCAAGCATCTCCACAACCCATGGTTACTACAGCATAAAAAGGAGCATAGGCTTTTACTTCATCCAAATTTTTACTATCATGTGTACTTAAATCATAACCTAGCTCTGCCATTGCAGCAATTGCTTTGGGGTTTACAATGCCGCTGGGTTTGCTACCAGCACTGTAAGCCTCAACATTATCTCCTCCAATTATTTTAGCAAAGGCTTGGCTCATTTGGCTGCGGTTACTGTTTTCAATACAAACAAATAGTAGTTTTTTCTTTCCCACATTTTCATTTAGTATTAAACCCATCATATACTCATCCACATATTTATTTTCAGTAGCCAAATAACTAAAATTTTTCATGGTGCCTTCAATTTCAAAGCCACATTTTTTATATAGTGCTATTGCTTTTTCATTTTGGGTAGATACAGATAATTCTATTCTAGTACGATTATGTTGCTTTGCCAATGATATAATTTCTTGTAGCATTTGGTAGCCATAATTTTTACCTGCTTGTTTTGTGTCAATAGCAAAACCACCAATGTATAATTTATGCCCATCTCTATATTGTTGTAATATAAGTTTACAAATGCCTACATCTTCGCCATCTTGTACAAACTTATACAAAACATTTTCTTGTAATAGTTTATTATAGATAGGTTTAAATGATGCTTCATCCATCACTTCATACAACAAATAAGGGTTTATTTGTGGATGCATATAAAGAGAGTAGAAAAAATTGAAGTCGTTTATTGTTGCTGGTATTAATGGCATATTATCTTTTATAACATTTTAGTCATTAGTTTAAATTAGTATTGACAAAACTTTCTGGGTGAGTCACCCAGAAAGTTAACAACAACCGTTGCCTGGTTCACAACAATTTCTATCATCTTTAATAGGTTTTTCGGCATACACCGTTATGCTGGTAATTTTTGTTTTACCATTTTTATACGCCGCAATTTCTTCTGGTGTAAGATAATTAGCTAAAATATCATCTGGTATAATTATTGCCTTATCTTTTTGTATAACCACATTTTTAAAACCAACTGTTTCAATTATTTCCAAATAAACTTCTCTTTGAATTGCACCACTTACACAGCCAGCATACAACTCAGCTACTTGTTTCCACCTATTGGGAAGTTCTCCTTCTAAAACAATATCACTTATTGAAAAATGACCACCTGGTTTTAATACTCTGTAAATTTCGCTAATTACTTTATGTTTATTAGGTACTAAGTTAAGTACACAGTTACTTACAATTACATCGGCATAATTACTGGTAACAGGCATATCATCTATATCGCCTAGTCTAAATTCTACGTTGTTAAAATTTAATTTATCTGCATTTTCTCTTGCTTTTTTAATCATAGCTTCTGTAAAATCTATACCTAGCACTTTTCCATTTTCGCCTACAAATTTTCTTGCAATAAAGGCATCGTTACCAGCACCGCTACCTAAGTCAATTACTGTATCCCCTTCCTTAATTTTAGCAAATTCTGTAGGTAAGCCACAGCCTAAGCCTAAGTCTGCATCTGCATTATACCCTTCTACCTTGGAGTAATCATCTGCCATTATGTTATACACTTCTGTACCTGCACAACTTGAAGTAGCACCACAGCAAGAAGTAGAATTTTGTGTTTGAGTTTGCTCTGCAATTGCTGAGTATTTTTCTTTAACTAAATTTTTAATTTCAAATTCATTATTCATGGTTATACTATTTATGCTACACTCCTACTTTATAAAGTGTAACGGTTAAAAATATCTTATGTTTTAGCAACATGCTTTTGCATTTTGCACTTTAAGTTTGTTAAACAAAAAACTAAACTCCCCCATAAATTTTTCAAACGCTTTCCAGTTTATGCAATAGCAACTTCTAGGTCCATCCACTGTTCCATCAATCAAGCCAGCATTTTTTAATTCTTTTAAATGTTGGCTTACGGTGCTTTGTGCTAGAGGTAAAATTTCCACTATCTCACCACAAATACATTCATTTTTTTGTGCTAGCACTTTTAAAATACTAATACGGGCAGGATGTGCTAAAGCTTTGGCAAATTCTGCCAGCTCTTGTTCTTTTTGTGTAAATGATTCCTTTTTATGAATTCCCATTTTTTTATTTATTAATCTTATATCGCAAATATACGATTAATAAATTTATATTATCAAATTTATTTTAAAATAATAAAGTTGTTAGCTTTTACACTAACAACTTTATTTAATTTTTGTAACACTTACTATTTACTCTCTTCCATCTAATAAATTACCTAAGCCCCCTAAAATTCCGCCTTCTTCTTTTCTACCGCCAACACTACCATATTGCATTATTCTACCTGCTAATCTACTAATTGGTAAACTTTGCAACCACACATGCCCAGGGCCAGTAAGTTTTGCAAAAAATAAACCCTCGCCGCCAAACATAAAATTTTTAATACCTTTTACCATTTCAATATCAAAATCTACATTAGGAGTATAGGCCACTACACAGCCAGTATCTACCTTTAAAATTTCGCCAGGTTGCAATTGTTTTTCTACAATAAAACCGCCAGCATGTGCAAAGGCTAATCCATCGCCTTCAATTTTTTGCATAATAAAACCTTCTCCACCAAAAATACCTGTGCCTAATTTTCGTTGAAATTCTATTCCAATACTTACACCTTTGGCAGCACATAAAAAGGCATCTTTTTGTGCAATTATTTTACCCCCATATTTTTGTAAATCCAGCACTATTATTTTACCGGTATAAGGAGATGCAAAACTTACTTTCTTTTTGCCTTGCCCAATATTGGTAAAGGCCGTCATAAATAAACTTTCGCCTGTAATTAATCGTTTACCTGCACTAATTAATTTGCCTAAAAAGCCACCGCCTTGTTGCTGGCTACCATCTCCAAAAATAGTTTGCATTTCTATACCGTTATCCATCATCATAAATGCTCCGCTTTCTGCAATGGCGGTTTCGTTAGGGTCAAGTTCAATTTCTACAAATTGTAACTCTTCTCCGTAAATTTTGTAATCAATTTCGTGTGCTGTTGCCATGGTTTTTTATTTTTTATGCAAATTATAAATTCTATGCTAAAATCTCAAAATCTAATTGGATAAGTGGTAACTAATGTTGTTTTAGAAATAAAGCCTTTCCCACATTTGTACATTAGGTTTGCAATTGATTTTGTTAAAATAATGACAAAGCATGCTTTTATTTAAAATCAGGTAGAATATTATCTAGTTCTACAAAATCTGCCGTTTACTTAATAAAAACTACCGTTTGTTAACTGTATAAAAGTTAATGAAGCATTGTAACTTATCTTACTATAAAATTTATATACTAACTAATTTTTTTATTATTAAAACACTAATTATATTATGAAGAAATTAATTTTATTAATGCTACTACTTGGTACTTTTTTTACCAATTTATCTGCTCAAACAACACCTACTACGCCAACAGTAAATAATATGCCAGTACTTAGGACTGCACCAAAGGGAACCGTTATCAAGAACGGAAAATTATATGCAGCAAGTGGATACAAATTTGTAATAGCTGCAGATAAAAAATCGGCCGTTTTACATAAAATTAGTAATGGCGGTAACGGTGCTGTTGAGGGTACTTATAAATGCCTTTGTTGGGAAGGTACAGGCACTTGTAGTGTATTTAGCGATGGCACTCAATTAATGTGTTATGAAGGTTCATGCAAAACTTGCAAATTATCTATAACTACAAACAGTATAACCTCAAGGCTAGTTTTACAATAGCTTTTAATATAAAATTATTATAAGATATATTGTGGAGAATTTTAGAGAAGTTAAGGTTGAAAATAATTTTAGAAAACACTTAAAAGTTATAACTTAAATATTGTTTTTATTCTATTCACAAAAGCTTCTTTTCGCCTACGGCTTACTTCAACTTCTATACCACCATGCATAATTACACTTCCGCCATCGCCACGTATATACTCTTCTAAATAATTTATATTAATCATAAAAGATTTATGAATTCTAAAAAAAGAAGCTGCTTCTAACATTTCTTCAAATTCGGCAATTGTTTTTGATGCTGTTATTTTATTACCATTTACCAAATGAAAAATAGTGTAACAATTTTCGGCAGCCAAATACAAAATATCTGCCAATGCTATTACTTGAAACCCTTTTAGGCTTGATACACATAGCTTTAAAGATTGTTGATTTGTTCCTAATTTTATATTTTGAAGTAATGTTTCTATGTTACTTGGATTTTCTTTTTGTGTAAATCGGTTTATAGCTTTTTCCACTGCTTTTATAAACAAATCTTCATCAACAGGTTTAAGTAAATAATCAACAGCACTATAACTAAATGCTTTTATGGCATATTCGGAATGTGCAGTAATAAATATTACTTCAAAAGTAATGGGGGTAATCTCCATCAACAAATCAAACCCACTTTTATCTGGCATACTAATATCTAGCAAAAGCAAATCTGGTTTACTTTCATTTATTTTAATTATAGCATCTTGTACATTGTTTGCCACCCCAACAACTAATAATTGTGGGAAATAATTTTCGAGTAAATTTTTTAAAACAGTTACTCCTCTTTTTTCATCATCTACTATAAAAACTTTCATAAGTCTATATTTTTAATGTGGGTAGAAAACCAGAGCTTTGAAATAGTTCCAGTTTCATCATAACTATATTCATTTTGCTTATCCGTAATAGATAAGGCATACTTTGTATTATACTTTTCGTTTATTATTTTAATACGTTGTTTAATATTTTGAAGCCCAATGGAAAGATGATTGCTCATAACTTTTAATTGAGTAGATTTAATAATACCAATGCCGTTATCTTCAATAACACAACATATTAAATCACCTTCATTAATAAAGTTTATACTTAATTTTTTAGTACCAGTTTTAGGCAATAAGCCATGCCAAATGGCATTTTCTACAAGTGGTTGTAGTAACATAGGAGGAGCCATAATTTCCGAAGTATCAATTTCGTTTGCTATACTAACAGAGTAGATGAAATCATCAAACCGTAAAGCTTCAATTTCTAAATATTGATTTATTTGTAGTATAATTTTTTCAAGTGGTATAAACGATTTGTTAGATTGCTCTAAATTAATACGAGTAAGCTGAGAAAATTTACTTAAGTATCTTGATGCCTTATCATTATCTTTTTTTAGAATTAAATCTTTAATGCTATTAAGTGCATTAAAAATAAAATGGGGATTCATTTGTGCATGCAAGGCTTTCATTTCATACTCTGTTATTTTTTTATCAATATCTAAAGCTGCTTTTATTTTTCTTTCTCTTTGCTTATGAAAGTAATACATTAGAAGTAAAAAAGTTAATACAATTAGTAATAAAAACCATCCCTTTTTCCAAAATGGTGGAGTTACTTTAATATGAATTGTTTGTACTATTTCTACCCCTGCTTTATTATTTGTTTTTAGGGTGATAGAGTGATTGCCGCTTTCTAATTTTCCTAAATGTAGCTCATTGGTATTATTTATAAATATCCAATTACCATTATTTATTTTATAATGATAAATATACTCATCGCCATACTCAAAATCCTGTGTAGAAAAATAAAGCACTACATCACTTTCTTTGTACGATATTTTAACAATACTATCGGGGTTAAATATATTTTGTTGGTTACTTAATTTTATTTGATAAATATTTATTTTACGAATTATTGAATTATTAAGAAGGGGTAGTTGTAGTATGGCTAAATGTTTTGAATAAAATGAATAATACTCATTCATTTCTGGACTATAGATTATATTTCTACAAGTTACCTTATCCTCTGGCAAACCATCTTTAGTAGAAAATATTTGATAGCTTTTAAATTTAGTATCAAAAAGTAAGAGCCTATTTGATTGGTGAATCCACATTTTATTATTAATTACTTTGGATAGGGCTATAACTTCCCCTGCTGGAAATCCAAGTGCCTCGTTATATACTACAAATTTTTTGTCTTTGATTTTGTATTCTAAAAAATCGTTTGTGGCAGTTTGTAACCATAAGCTACCATTATTGTCGGCAGAAATTGTAAGTACATCTGTATTATGTTTTGCATGGCCTGCAAATTGTATAATAGTGGTATCAATTTTATTTGTAGTAGTATTAAATCTTGCAAGCCCTTCACCTGCAATCCAAACGTTACCATAACTATCTGTTACCAAGTGTTTAATAGTTATGTTAGAATTAGCCTCCCTGTTCTCTACATAATTGATTATAAATTTTTTAGAAGGAATGTTATAATTGCCAAATAAAGGAGTACCACTATAAAATATCCAAGGGTTTTTATCTTCGTTATTTTTTACTAAGAAAGGGAACCTTTCATGTAATAATTCATTATTCGTTTTAGATAAAACTACTTTTCCATAGTTGTGGGTTAAAGTAGAAAACCATAGAATTCCTTCGGCACTACCAATCCATAAAGTATCTGGTTGGTATTGTTCAATACAAAATATTTCGTTCCAGTCGCTACTAGATTCATAAAACATAATTTTTTTTTCGACTGCCTTTGTAGTTGCATTCATAATCCATAAACCACTATCGTACTTTGCCATATTACCTAGGTAAATTTTACCTTTATAATACTTGGCGGTTTTTACTGAGTGTTGCTGACTTTTATGAGCTATTGGCACTTTTTGTATAGGTAATTTTTGGAGTTTTTGCATATACAGCCCATTTGATGTACCTATCCAAAGCCTGCCTTCTTTATCTGTAAAATGACAGTAAGGTTTTAGTTCTTTTAGTATAGACTCTTTTTGTGCAGTAACTTTACCTGTAATTTTATTTATGGCTAATAAATAAAACCCTGTGCCTGCATTAAGCAAATAAATGCTATCATTATATTTTTTAATTTTTGCATACCAATCAATATTACTATACACAATAAAAGGCATTTTTGAGTAAGTGGTTTTATTTTGTTTGTGCTGATAGTAAACGATAGTATCTGTAGTGTATTGTAGCATTAAAAATTCAGCATCGCCTATCTCATTTTTGCTAATTATTCTCCCCCGAAACATGGGATACGGATTTTTTGTAGACCAATCAATATGTAAAAAAGTATTGGCATTAAGGTTATACACCCCATAACCATCATCATCTGTATGTAATATGTATTCGCTATTTGATAATTTAAAAATACTTCTACCGTAACGTATTATTTTTTTTCTTGCATCTTTAGCAAAATATCTATCATATCTAAAATAAATACTCCCCTCTCTATTAAAAATATAAAAACCAGTAACTGTTGATAAGGCTATTTTATTATTAGGCAAAAGGCAAGCATCCCATGTGCTGTTTAAGTATTCTGTAAAAAAGGTAGTATCGGGTAGTAAGTAATTTTTTGATGAAAAAGTTTTTATATTTAAAAGTTGTAAACCCTGCTTAGTTAAAATAGCTAATTCGTTACTCCCTAAATTTTTTAAATGAAAAATGTTATTGCTAGGTAAATTAATCGTTTTATCCTTTCTATAAAATGTTTTAAATTCTTTACCGTCAAAGCGGTTTAAACCTTGCTCTGTACCAATCCACATATACCCTAAATCATCTTGTACAATATCGGTTATGGTATTATCTGTTAATCCTTCTTTAAAAGTAAATTTTGTAAAATCTGTGATAGATAACTGGCTAAATGTTTGTAAACAACACAAACAAAAAATGCAATAAAGTAATAGTTTTTTTTTCATACCGTTATTAAAACTAAAGGTAGTTTAATAACCGAAAAATATACTTTCCTTTTACCTACCCTACTCAACCGTTCTATAATTAACAATTACCGCTTACTAAACAAACTGTTTTTATGACTTAATTATTAATGCTTTACACTATGTTTAGTAATTAATAATAACAAATGATACTATGAAATATTTGATTTTACTTTTTGTGTTTACAATCGTTTACAGCCATACATTAAAAGCACAATCATTGGCTATAAATACAGATGGAAGTATTGCTAATGCTAGTGCAATATTGGATATAAAATCAACTAACAAAGGTGTTTTATTACCAAGATTAAGTAAGCCACAAAAAAATAGTATTACTACTCCTGCAGTAGGATTAATTATTTACCAAACTGGTCCTGATAGTATTGGCCTGCATTATTATAGCGGTAGCAATTGGTTATGGATAGATGCCACAAATACAAGTGGATGGAAAATTACAGGTAATGCAGCAACGGATACTGCTGTAAACTTTATTGGCACTACCGATAATATGCCCATACGGTTTAAACAAAATAATGGATGGGTTGGCCAATTAAATAGTAATCAAAAAACATACTTTATTGGAAGTGGTGCTGGTCAAAAAATTACCTCTGGCACAAGAAATGTTGCCTTTGGAGATAGTACATTAAAAAATGTAACTACGGGTAGCAATAATACAGCGGTAGGTAATAATGCTAATGTGTTGGCAAGTGCTACAACTAATTCAAGTGCAATAGGTGCAAATGCTTTTGTAACTGCAAATAATAGTTTGGTGCTGGGTAGTATAAGTGGAGTTAATAATTCAACTGCTGATGTTAATGTTGGTATAGGCATTACTGCCCCTACACAAAAACTACATGTGGTAAGCCCTGTTGCCATACGAAATGCAGGTTACTTTGAAAGTAATAACGCTACACAAGTTCAGTTAGAGGGTAGTACAATTTTTGCAAGAAACGTTATAACAGGTGATAATAATGTAGGGGCAGTTAATGGTAATGTACGATTTACAAATAAAGGATTTGGAGTTGGTGGATATTTTCAAGGAGGTCAAACTGGCGTTTTTGCCTTTGTAAATGATGACAACCCTGGGCCAGTTAATAATGTAGGTGTTTATGGTATATATAGCAGCACAAGTCAATCAAATTTAGGTGTTGGGTATGGTAATTTTTCAGTGGCCTCTAATTCATCAATTAACTATGGCGTTCATGGTCTTGGGTTTGGCAATGTTGGACTTTTTAACTACGGTGTTTATGGTACTGCAACCCAAGCTACCACAGCAAATTATGGAGTATATGGAAATACATTAATAGCTGAGGGTTATGCTGGCTATTTTAATGGCAGTGTTTTTACAACAGGCACTTATCAAACATCCGACGAAAATTTAAAAGAAAACTTTAGTGCTACAGAAAATTCTTTACCCAAAATTTTATCGCTGCAAGTAAAACAATACGAGTACAATCAAAAAATAGCAGTAGAAAAAAGTATTAATTTGCCAACCACCATACAAACTGGTTTTACCGCACAACAAATGCAAACTGTATTTCCCGAATTAACAACCACCATTAAACATCCTATTTTTAAACAAAAAAAGGATGTGCATAATAATGATATGCAAGAACAAAATGGAGTTTATAATTTTTTAGGGGTAAATTATACTGGCTTAATACCACATTTAACAAAAGCTATACAAGAGCAACAACAAATTATTAGTGACTTGCAACATGAAATACGCCTAATTAATAAAAAATTAGATGATTTAAAACAGAACAACTAAACTTTAGTTAATATCATTTTTACAAAACTAAAAATAACTATTTTATGAAAGCAATTACTTTAATTTTTACATTATTTATTTTACTGGCTTGTAATAATGCCGAGAAAAAAATAGAAAACAATAAATATCAATCTGCCACACCGCAAGATAGGCAAGCCATGGCTAAAGATTTTTGTACTTGTTTGCAACCTATAAAACTTACACAGCAAACACAGCAATTAATTAACTCCGCCGCAATGAGTACAACACCAAAAGAAGAAATATATAAGCAACTAGAATTACTTAAAAATGACGAAAAATTATATAGCAGCACCAAAATAAGTGTTGAACAAATTGTTGTTAAAAATACCCAAAATAGTGTAACTCCATGTATAGAAAAATTAAGAAGTACCTATGGGGATAAATTAAATGAAAACAGCACTATGTTTGGTTTAGATATGACAAATGAATTGCTAAAAATTGATTGTGTTTCTGCTGCAAGTATACTTAGGCTTTGGCTAAATAGTAAATAAACAGCCATTTACAAAACAAGTACTACCGTTGCTTAAACACTACGAAAATAATAAGGTTAAAAAATTATCTTGCAATACTTAAAAGATATTAATATGAAAAAGATTTTAACTACCATTAGCTCATTATTCATTTTACTTGGCTTACAAGCTCAAACTAAATCGGCTAAAAAAAAACAAAGCCAACAACTGCCGCAAAGCCAATAGTTGAAAAAAGTAATACTACACAAAAAATAACAGGTAAAAGGTTAGAAATAAAAAGAACAGGAATAGATACCCATATTAAAAAAAGCGGACAATAACTGTTTGTTAAAACGTATGCTTTTATTTTCAC
>JANNWD010000398.1:0-6772 GCA_031408315.1 Bacteroidota bacterium | reverse complement strand
GGCGATAAGGAATTGTGGTTTGATATTGTTTTTTAAAATTGCATACATTGAAACTAAAAATAGATAACGAAACTTTAGCACAAGAGTTTTTTGAAGATGCAATACTGTTAGGTATTGTTGCACCTATAAAAGATTATCAGTTTAGTTGGCAATTAAACCAATTACTTGGCTTTAGTTTTAGAGTAAATAACGATATTGAAATTCAACTTAAAAAAAAACAACGAAAATATTTTTTTGCTATTTACGAATATCAAGTTCCATCATCTCCTTTAACCCATTATTTATACAACAATCAATTTGATGGGGAGTATTTATTACCGGAGTTTAAGCACTTAGATTTTTTGTGGCTGATAAAAGGCGATTTTTTTGCAATAGAAGAATTAAAAAACCTAATACAATCTATAAAGGGACTGCAAGGTGTGCAATTGATTAATGAACTAACAAATGAAAAAATAAAAAATAAACAGCATTTAATATTTTAATTATGTGGAAAGAAGAAAAGAACACCCTTTACAAAAAATTTGAGTTTAAAAACTTCTCTGAGGCTTTTGCATTTATGACAAGAGTAGCTATTGAAGCAGAAAAAGCAGACCATCATCCTTTATGGACAAACGTTTACAATAAAGTAGAAATTTGGTTGAGTACACATGATGCTGGGGATATAGTAACCGATAAGGATATAAAGTTGGCGGCGAAAATTGATAAACTATTGCCTAACTAAAATCGTTTTTTCTTCTTTAACAATAAGCCTACCAATGGGTTCAATAAAATGTTGCAACCCATTTTCTATAAATAATTTTTGTACTTCTTCAACACCCTCTTCTTTTACAGCAATTAACAAGCCTCCATTGGTTTGAGGATCGGGCAGTAAATTAAAGGCTTCCATTACGTTTACGCCTTTATCAAAACTTACTTTGCTGCTATAACTATTCCAATTGCGGTAAGTAGCATCGGGTATAATACGTTGTTTTAAAAGTTCGGCAGCACCATCAATTATGGGTAGTTTATCATAGTAAAGTTCGGCACTTAAATTACTTCCTTCTGCCATTTCAATTAAATGCCCAAGCAAGCCAAAGCCAGTAACATCAGTCATGGCGGTTACGCCATCTATTTTTCCTAATTGCTCACCAATGCTATTTAATGTACAAAGCTGTTGTATAAAATTAGGCAGTAAATCCTTTAAAAGTAATCCTCTTTTTTGTGCTGTAGCTAAAATACCTACGCCAATTGGTTTGGTTAAAAAAAGATAATTGCCTTGTTGGGCTGTATTATTTTGCTTTAAATTTTTTATATCAACAATACCAGTTACTGCCAAGCCAAAGATAGGTTCGGTACTATCAATACTATGCCCACCAGCTAAAGAAATACCAGCTTGCAAGCAAATTTCTCTTGCCCCTTCTAAAACTTTTTGTGCTAACTCGGCAGGTAATTTTTCTACTGGCCAGCCTAAAATGGCGACAGCTAATAATGGCTTACCACCCATAGCATATACATCACTAATGGCATTTGCACTAGCAATTTTTCCAAAGTCGGTAGCATCATCAACTATGGGCATAAAAAAATCTGTAGTACTAATTAATGCGGTACCATTGCCTAAATCGTAAACAGCAGCATCGTCTTTACTACTATTGCCAACTAATAATTTTTTATCGTTAGGAAAACTAACATTGCTTTGTAAAATTTGCTCTAATACTTGCGGTGCTATTTTGCAACCACAGCCTGCACCACGGGAGTATTGGGTAAGTTTAATTTCATCCATCAAACAAAGTTAGCTATATAAATTTTCTGCTACTCTTTTTTACGCCTAAAAACTATTGCACTACTTTTTTGCATATCACCACTAAAACGTATTTCGTACCGTTCGGATCCATCATATACAATTAGCAAACCTGTATTTGGTGGCAGGCTTCCTAATGTTTCGGCATACATTATTAATTGAATACTATCGCCAGTGTTTGCTGTACTAATTTTTTTACGAACAGCATTGGTGCTTAAACCAACTTTGGGCATAATTATATTTCCATTCATAATTACACTAACTGTATCGCCATCTACTTCTCCATTATCGTACAAAGTAATTTCTAAGCTATCGCTTTTAAAATAAACCGATTGTATTATTTCAACTTTTCTGTTAGCTAAATCTGCCGCAGGCAAAATATTGCTTTTTATGGTAGGCGTTGTTATTGCAATAGGTTTTTTTTTGGTAATAGTAGAAATTTTTGGAGCAGATTTTTCTGTTTCTTTTTTCTCAACCACTACAACTTTTTTATCCATAGCCGTAATTGGTGTACTTGCCTCAAAATCATTAATAACTACATCGGGAGCTTTATTAGCATTAATAGTTGTTGTAATCGTTTCTTTTTTACTGTTATTATTTGCTATATCAATTGCTGTATTTTGTAAAGCGGCCAATGTATTTATTTTTTCTTCCTCTCCTTGTATAAAAGATAAATTTTTTGCCAATCCCAACTCTTCTAAATGTGGTATTAAAGCCGATTGTTTGTAAAAATCATTTCTTCTTTTTACTTCTACATTGCCTGTTAGTACATGATAATCTTTTGTTCTGTTGGTGGTAAATGGTCCAGTCATTCTCATTACACTATCTTCAATACTTAATGTTAATACATTTAATTGTCGTACATTTTTGTTTGGCGGAATAGGATAATTATGTGCAATTAAACCATCATCTTCAATAATAATTTTATCATCTACTTTTTTAATTTTTACTTTTTTTAATCCTTGATAAACTTTGTCTTCGTAAATAAAAAAAGTATAACTGTAACCGGTTAGTTTTTTTCCTTTTTGGCTAATGGCAATTTCGTAGCGTAGCGTTTTTTGTGTAGTATCGTTATATACAACACCTTTCCAAAGCCCAGTAATATCTTGTGCAAAAATTTGTAAGGGAAATAAAATACAAAAAAGGAGACCTAGGCGTTTGTGGTGCAACATGCTAAAATATTTTTGGTATTAATTGTACTATCAACGCTTTTGCAGGGTATTTTATTTAAAAAAGATGATAAATTTTCTCTATTATTTAATCCTTTTAGGTACCATTTGTCGTAATAGGTTAATAATATTCTAAAACTTTCTGTTGTATTGTTTTCTAATAGATGATTGATAGCGTTTTTGGTTTCTAACCCACCAAGGCGTTTTTGAATACGGATGATGGCATTTACTAAAGCCTCTTTACTCAACTTTCCATATTCTGTTGTTATAAAATTTAATCGTTCTTCAAAGGGAATATCTATAAAAAGGACATTGCTTTGCCTCATTTGTTGCCAAATATTGATGGGTATTTGAAGGTTGCCAATACGTTGGCTTTCGTCTTCTAAGTAAATATTTTTTGTAGCTTGTTCTTGGTTGCTAGTTGATGCCAAATTATCTCCCAATAAATTTTCAAACATTTCTTGTGTTGGTTGATTACCCATATTACCAAATGCCGAGCCTTTATGGTTGGCTAGTGCTTCTAAATCTATTACAAGTTTATTTTCTTTTTTAAGCTGATGTAAAACCTCTGTTTTGCCACTGCCAGTGTAGCCGCCAACAATAGTAAAATTATAAGGGAGAGTAAATTGTTGTAGAACCCAATTTCTATACGCTTTATAGCCACCAATGAGTGTATACACTTTAAAGCCATAAATATCTAAAAGCCATCCTACGGCTGCACTACGCATTCCGCCACGCCAGCAATGTAACAATAAGCAATTGGCAATTGGCAAGGGTTGTTCATTATTGGCAGTCTTTTCATTATTGCTTATTTCCAATTTCCAATTGCCTATTATCTTCTCCACTTCTTCCACTATACCCTTCATCTTCACACCAAAAAAATCTAATCCCAATTTTATAGCTATTTGCCTGCTTTGTTGTTTATATGCTGTGCCTACAATTTTTCTTTCTTCATTTGTAAATAAAGGGAGATTGATTGCATTGGGTATATGTGCATGTGTGTATTCGCCGGGGCTACGTACATCTAACACAGGATGATGTGTAGATAGTTGTAAAAATTGTTGTATGGTTATTTTTTGAATTGCCATTGATTAGCCACAGATGGCACAAATTAACACAAATAAAAGAAAGCAAAATTGTACGTTTATAATTTAACCCCTTTTATATTTTCTAAATCAATAAATCCCCAAAATCTGCTGTCGAAAGAATTATCTCTATTATCACCTATTACAAAGCCACAACCTTTTGGTATTTTAATTGGACCAAAGTCATAGTTAGTCCAATTTTTATTATCTGAACCCCATTTAAAAATATCAGTTGATGGATATGAACTCGAAAGAAAAGGGGGAGTAGAAAATTTTGCCTCTCTTATTTCTGTTGTCGTAAGATTGACATAAAGTACACTATCGGTTTGTATTAATTCATAGTTAGCTAAATTATCATTTTGTAATTCATCAGTTAATCTATTTGGTAAAAGATTAAAATCTGCTTTAGCTATTTTGTAATAATGCTTTAAATTTAGTTTACTATCAAAGTTGGTTTCATTCAAGAATAAAACACCGTTTTTCATTGTAATAATATCCCCCTCAATACCAACTAGCCTATGTATATAATGATTACCAGTATGTTCTATTGCTTGCATAACTAATAAAGCCGAATCAATTTTTTCATCCACATAAGTTACAAAATCGCCAACTTTTGCTTTTTTAAAATTTGTAGTAAACATTAATTCACCAACCTTAATTGTAGGCTCATTTGCAGGAGTAGGAACTGTATAAAATAACAACCCTCCTGTTACTCTAAAAATAAGCAGTAAGGCGAAACAACTAAAAAGTACAATAACAAAAACTATCACTATTTTCTTCATCTTTTAAAAATACAAAAAAGCCGTTGAAATCTCAACGGCTTTAATTCTTAATTTATAATTCCTTTTACCCATTCATACTTGTTAAGAACTCTGCATTGTCCTTCGTTCCTTTCATGTTTTTAAGTAATGTGTTTATAGCTTCTTCTGGGTTCATATCGGCCATGTGCTTACGTAATACCCACATGCGTTGGAAGGTGTCTTTATCTAATAATAAATCATCTCTACGAGTACTACTTCCTACAATATCAATAGCTGGATAAATACGGCGGTTGCTAAGCTTACGCTCAAGCTGTAATTCCATATTACCTGTTCCTTTAAATTCTTCAAAAATTACTTCATCCATTTTACTACCAGTATCAACCAATGCTGTTGCAATAATTGTTAGTGAACCACCATTTTCTATTTTACGAGCAGCACCAAAAAATTGTTTTGGTTTTTGCATTGCATTAGCCTCAACACCACCGCTCAATACTTTACCACTACTTGGTGCTACGGTGTTGTGTGCCCTTGCCAAACGAGTAATACTATCTAATAAAATAACTACATCATGTCCACACTCTACTAAGCGTTTTGCTTTTTGCAATGCAATGGTGCTCACCTTTACATGCTTTTCTGCTGGCTCATCAAATGTGCTAGCAATAACTTCTGCTTTTACACTACGTTCCATATCGGTAACTTCCTCTGGTCGTTCATCTACCAATACAATCATTAAATAACACTCTGGATGGTTTTCTGCAATTGCATTGGCCAACTCTTTTAACAACATGGTTTTACCCGTTTTTGGTTGGGCTACAATTAATCCACGTTGACCTTTACCTATTGGGGTAAATAAATCCATTATTCTTGTACTGTAATTGCTGCTACTTGTACAAAGATTTAGTTTTTCAAAAGGAAAAAGTGGCGTTAAATAATCAAACGGAACTCTGTCTCTTACTTCATCTGGTTTTTTACCGTTGATGGTATCAACTTTTAATAAAGCAAAATATTTTTCGCCTTCTTTTGGTGGTCGTACACTTCCGTAAACAGTATCACCTGTTTTTAAACCAAATAATTTTATTTGCGATGGTGATACATAAATATCATCGGGGCTACTTAAATAATTATAATCGCTGCTGCGTAAAAAACCATAACCATCAGGCATCATTTCTAATACACCTTCGCCTAAAATAATACCATCAAACTCTACATTAAAACTTGGTTGATCTCTACGTTGTTGGTACTGACGAGGAGCCGTTGTTTGTGTTGTTTCTTCTGGCATTTCAACCTCTGGTTGTTGTACATCTTCCTCTTGCAAAAGTTTTGCAAATAATGGCGGCAAAGTTGTTTGCTCACTTGTTAAAGGTTGTAATTCTTCTTCGGGTATTTCTATTTCTACCTTTGGGCGTCTTGTTGTTTTTTTTTCTATCTCTACTACCTTTTTTGTTTTTGGGGCAGCGGTAGTTTCCTTTTTTGCAGGAGGTTCTTGCACTACTTCAGCCTCCTCACTACTGTTGGCAGTTGTGGTTTTAACAATACGTTTGCGTTGTTTAGGCTTTTCATCTTCGGGTTTTTGAGCTGCGGTCATAATAGCTTGTTTGTCCAAGATTTTATAAACTAAATCTTGTTTGTTAAGTTTTTTTGCGTTGGAAATTTGTAGTTGCTCGGCAATATCAAGCAATTCAGGAACGAGTAAGTCGTTCAGTTGTAAAATGTCGTACATAAAAAGTTGAAAATGTGTTCTTCAAAAAATCCTATCTATAATTGTCTGAAAATTTTCCGATTTTGTCGGAAGGGAAATTGTTTTGATTAGAATAATAATGGCTGATAAAAATGAATGGATAAACTTATCAGTCGCTTTCTATTGTAAAAATAGGTAGTTTTTTGCAAAAACAAGAATTTTTTATAAGCGATATTCATTTTTTACAAAGTTGATAGCAAAACGTTTTACGGTTAAAATGGCTATACATCTACCTTACAACC
>JANNWD010000397.1:0-4692 GCA_031408315.1 Bacteroidota bacterium | reverse complement strand
ATCAAACATTAATAGAAAATAATAAAGTAAATTTGTTTAAGGAGTTTAAGCAATTATAGAAAAAATAAACAGTATACAAAAAGCCTTCTCTTTTAGGAGAAGGCATTTTTTATTTATAAAAAATTAAAGAATGTAAGTGCTCTTATTTGTAGTTTTCTTTTCCAAGCAACGTCTCCTGCAAGGGACGTTGCGTAAATTACGCCCAACTTTTCTATGCAACACAACGTCCTGATTAAACAATTTGGCTTGGAGCAGAGGACGTTGCTGAAAAGATGTATTTTATTCAATTATGTAGTATTTTTTATATACTCTTCCATCTGTAATAACGTCATATTTTTGAGAGTTTTTTAATATTTCTTTTTTAACGGTATAAGTTAATTCTGGGAATATTAAATCTTTAACTAGAGATGCAAATTCATCTTTGACTTTATGTTTTGAATAGCTTAGGTTTAATAAAACCAGTTTTGACTTATAAAAGGTAAATCCAAATAAATTTTGATAGTCTTCGGGTTTATTAATCGCCAATAAATAGTCTACATAAGTATTATTAAGCCTCAATAAAATATTTAACTTCTTGGTTTTGGTATCTCTGTAGAAATCTGCGGTAACAAATCCTGAATCGGTGTTATAATACTTTAATCCTTTTCGATTTATTTTATTTCTTTCATTAATTAAAAGATAAAAAGAATCTAATTTTAACTGAATTTGTTTGTCAAGGGTTTTAAAATATTTTAAATTACTTGCAGTATCAAACGAATTCGCAGTACTATTGGTGTAGGATAGTACTTGCGCTTTTATACTATTTTTTTCTAAAAATAATAGTATAAATAATATTATAACTTTTTTAATATTAATAAATGCCATTGCATATTTCATTGAAAGAGATATCATCGTTAATAATTATATAGTTAGGACTAGCTTTTTCATAAGAAAGAGGCTGCCCTTGTTTTAATTTGGAACAGCCTCTAATATATGCTTGTGTACCTTGAAAACTGAAAATTAGTTTATTGTTTTACATTAGAATTAATTTTTTAATTTGATGTGCAATTGCGTCATCAAAGTATTCATTATTACTTTTTTCTTTCTCGTAAATTCATCATTATTTGTGTCATTTGGATCATAACCTGACATAAACTCTAAATAAATTGAATTGAATACATTTCCAATTTTATATTCGAATATATAAGTTTTGCAATGTGGGCAACCAAATCCTACCAATTTTGTATTTATTAGCTTACTGTTAATCAAAATAGCTTCGTTGTAAGGAAAATATTTTCTAGCTTGAATACTGAAAACATTATTGCTAGCAAAAGCAATAAAAATACTATCTGCACTTGAAAAACTAATAGGGTTAGTATCAACAATTATACGCTTTAAACTATCTTTCATAAAATGTTTTAACCCCAATTTTCTATCTAATTTAATAATTGTATCTAAAAATAATTGGGTGCAGTAGTAGTCTTTTACCAACCTTGCACCATCTGGTTCCTCGTATAATCTTACTTCAATTTCATATTTGCTTTCGGTTAAATCTTTTAATCCTAATAATTTATCATCGTCTTTTAAGTATTTTCTTAACTTTTTGTATTCTTTTGCTGAGACTCCATCGACATCACCAATATATAAAGCTGTTGTATCGTAAGGAAATTTAATTTTTTTATACAACTGCGGCGGTGACTGGGCTATAGAATTATTGTAACTAGTTGCAACTAAAAATAGGCAAATAAACAATTTTAATTTTTGCATCATATTTTTTTCATAATTTATATGTTATCAATTTAAAAGGAGAATAATCTACGCACTTGTATAATATTTCTTATTATCATTCCGAGAAAGCTAAACCTGTTTTCTAAATATATATTTGATAAATGCTAAATTTAAAATCAGAGGCTTTGCTACCTCTGATTTTAAATTTTATATTAGTTCTAAAATTACTAAAATTATTGTTTTGTTAAAACAAAACTGCTTGGAAGTGTCATACCCTTACAACCATTTAAAAAACCGTAACCTGAACTATGCCTTTGCTTCCAAACTAGCTGCGTATGATTTGTATTATAATCAATAGTTACTATTTTGGACTCTCTACATTGTGATAAATCTGCAATATCACCAACAATTCTATGACGAGTAGTATCACATTGAGGAATTTGTAATGAAATACTAAAGTTTGCAGCTATGTATGTACTTGAATTTGAAGGCAAAGTAATAAATCTATTTGCATAATTACTTTCTACAATTGTGCTTCCTTTTTTATACTCATGCCATCCCCAAAGTGTTCCGATAGTAGTAGGATTTCCCATATTTAAAATTGTAAAATCTTTGGCTCTTAAATATACTTTAATAGTGTCTTGACCATTGATGTAACGCCATTCTCCCTCAAAAGCATTGATTGGAGGGCATATTATTGATTGTGCCTTACTTGAAATAGTAAAAGCAATTAAGCATATAGCTATTATTATATTTTTTTTCATTTTATTTATTTATGGTTTGATAAATTATTGACCTAGAGTACATTCTATACTAGAAACATCGCCGTATGCATCTACCTTCCTTTTTGTCCATTTGTTAAAATTTTCATCCCCTCTATAAAGTATTAAACCATTTTCTGCACCTAGCTCTTTAATAATTTTTAAAAATTCTTTTTCATTAGTATAAAAGTCGTCACTATCAATTTTGCCCACACATTTACGTGCAAAAGTCTTCATTTTTTCTTCATCATTTCCATTAACACCTACAATTTTTTCACAAAATGTTCTAAATGTACTTGCATTACCCACTTTCATTAAAAATGGGGGGCTATCCTTACTAGTCATTGCAAAGAAAAGATTATTGGTGTCTTTTGCAAAATTTGCTAAAAACAATCTAGCCATTAAAATAACATCATCGTGTGAAAAAATTGAATTTAACCCCGAATAATGGGAATGTATGAGACCTTCTACTTTTGTACCACCGGGAAAACTCCAGTCAATTATTGGGCTAGTTGCAGAACCAGTACCCGGAATATATGAGTTTGAGTTGTACTGAGTGATATCTCTAATTGTATATCCTACCTCATTAGGAGCATTCAATACTGTTGCAGTGTTTAGATACTTCATTCTATCTATAAAATTTGTATTAGCTTCCAAACTTGTTATAAACTCACTACATGGAGGATTTGGAGGAACAGGCGGCAAGGGATTTCCACCAGTAGGAGGGTAACAAGGATTTGGTGGTGCCCAGCCTTCTAGAATTAAGCCACCCACATTGCAATTACCACCACCAGTTGGGCCTCCGCCACCGCCAGTACCGCCTGGGCCAGGTGGGGGTGCAGAAGGCCAACCTCCGCCACCAGGTGGTGGCACATTTGTGCAGGATTCTGCACTACTTATTATTTGGTAGCATACACCATTACCACAAATATCGCATCCATCTGCATCTGCACATGCAAAATAGGTAGGTGTGTTACAAACAGTAATTACAATTTCCACTTGCTGACACAGTATAAGATTACTTTGTTGAGTAGATGTGATTGTAGCTATACCTTTTGCAAATGAAGTGTCTTTATAATTCTGTGTAGGTAAAAAAAGTTTTTTGTCTTTTATTTCAAATTTAGTGTATCCAAATACAGCCTTATCAAAGGACATCATTTGGCTTGCAAACTCTTCTGCGGTTGTTATACCTGTAGCTGGTTGAGTTGCTTTAAAAGGGTATGCTTTATAATCGTTTTTATAATACATACGCATAGTTACACTATCATCAATAATAGTAGCAGATATAAAAGCGTTTACATGATTTGCATCTATTAAAACCATAGGTATTAATATGCAAGTATCAGCACCTTTGTAATCTTCTAATAATGAATTTGAATTAGAGGAATTATTGTTTTTTATTAATTTAACAGAGCTTTTATCCCAAACAGGAAAGCCTGCTTGTGTAGCTAATGTTGAAATAAAACCTGTTTTTTGATTTTGCCTTTCTAGCTCTTTTGCAACTCTTGCAACTGCAGGATTGACATTTGATGGAAGATTAAAAAATTGATTTATTCTAACGTTTAGTTGTGTTGAGTTTTCATTAGTAAGTAAATCGTTTTTTTTGCAAGATGTTTTGGCAATGACAATACTAATAAGTATTGCGAAGATGCTCAAGTATCGGATAGGATACCGTTGTTTGTTTTGGATACGCATTTTACTTGTTAAGAGTTAAAAAATATTTGTTTACGAAAAAGGTGTGTCCTTAAACATTACAATCGCTGAAAGGCATCGACAAACGCCTAGGTACAATTATAAGCAAAGGAACACACCTTTTACGGTGTGTTCGCCTTAACTTACTCTGTACCATTAAAATTTGTCGATTTTTTCAGCAGAGCTTATTATGGGAACACCAATATTTTCTGAGTACTAAAATAAGTGTATTTAGCTAATTACAAAAACTTATTTTATACATTGTATGTTACTGTAGTAATTAGACTAAAAAATTAGTAAATCTACGCTACAGTAAAAGCTCCTCAATGGTATGCCGATGAACGGTTCCGAATGTTCGGAAGCGAAGCAACCTACCTAGCGGCAGGCAGGCGATGATGCTATGAAAAAATGAAGCTGGTATTAACGAAATTTTAATGTGCAAAATCAACTTCAAAATTTCCCTTAATTCGTTCAATACTTGGATTAAAATAACCAAATTTTAAATTAGGGAATTCTTCTTTTATTAAGGATA
>JANNWD010000396.1:0-4617 GCA_031408315.1 Bacteroidota bacterium | reverse complement strand
ATATTATTATTACTTTTTTGGCTGCAAAAGCCGTTATTAATAACGAAGGCGGAATGACGTTAGGTAAAATGCTAGCCGTACAATACATACTAGGGCAATTAAACAGCCCAATTGAGCAACTTATAAGTTTTGTACAAAACTGGCAATTAGCCAAAATAAGTTTAGATAGACTAAATGAAATACACTCGTTAAAAGACGAAGAAGAAGCCCCAAATTTATTGAGTAATAGGGCAAGCAATAGTGAACTTAATACCGAACTTCCAACAAATAAAACAATTGAATTAACCAATGTTTCGTTTACATACCCAGGTGCAGGTAACGATGCAGTTTTAAAAAATATAAGCGTATTAATACCACAAGGTAAAACCACGGCAATAGTAGGCACAAGTGGTAGCGGCAAAACAACGCTTTTAAAATTACTGTTGAAATTTTATGAAACCTACCAAGGGCAAATAAAAGTTGGCGGTAACGATTTGTTTAATTTAAGCCATAAAATATGGCGGCAAAGCATAGGTGTAGTAATGCAAGAAAGTTTTATTTTTAGCGATAGTATTGCTGCAAATATTGCTATTAGCGATGAAACAATTAATACCACCAAATTAAAAGAGGCAGCTACTACTGCAAATATTTTAGAGTTTATAGAAAGCCTTCCGCTTGGCTTTAATACAAAAATTGGTGCAGAAGGTATTGGCATAAGTGCAGGGCAAAAACAACGCATTTTAATTGCTAGGGCTGTATATAAAAATCCGGATTATATATTTTTTGATGAGGCTACCAATAGTTTAGATGCTAATACCGAAACAATTGTAATGAAAAATTTAAACCAATTTTTTACTTCCAAAACTGTTATTGTAGTAGCACACCGATTAAGCACCGTAAAAAATGCCGATCAAATTATAGTATTAAGTAATGGTATAATAAAAGAAGTTGGTAACCATTTAGCATTAACTAATTTAAAAGGAGAATATTATACGTTAGTAAAAAACCAGTTAGAGTTAGGAGATTAAAATAAAAATAGTATGCCCAATCAACTACAATTATTAAGCACAGAAGTGCAAGAAATAATTAGCAATAAACCCAATTGGGTGTTACGCAACGGCAATATGTTATTCTTAGTAATAATTGGTTGTTTAGTTGGGTGTACTTTTTTTATAAGCTATCCAGATGTTGTAAAAGCCAATGCAACATTTACTTCTATTAATTCGCCAAAAGAAGTAAAGGCAAAAACAGATGGAAAACTTGTAAAACTAAATGCTAGTGAAGGCAAGTATGTTTTCCAAAATGACCTACTTGGATTTATTGAAAGTACGTCAAACCATAACGAAGTAATAGTACTTTCTAAAATAGTTGACAGCATTCAAATTTTAATGCAACAAAACCAAACAGAAACAATTGCTGCTTTTTTAACACAACCATTTTTAAACTTAGGAGAAATGCAGTCCGACTTCCAAAATTTTACACAATCCTATATTTTATTTAGGCAATATCTTTCTACAGGTTATTATTTGAAAAAGAAAACGATGGTACAGAGCGATATGGTTTATTTACAACGAATACATATTAATTTAGTACAACAAAAAAATATGCAACAACAAGATGTTAGTTTAGCTAAGGAAACTTTTGATGCTAATGCTTCTTTAAAAGAAGACAAAATTATATCTGCCTTAGATTATAGAAACGAAAAAAGTAAATATATTGGCAAAGCATTAACCATTCCACAAATAATATCTGCCATTATAACCAACGAAAGTAACCAACACGAAAAACAAAAAGAAATTGTACAATTAGAAAATGAAATTGCACAACAAAAAGGTATTTTTATTCAAGCATTAAATACCTTAAAAGCACAGATAGAAGATTGGAAAAACAAATATTTATTGACAGCCCCAACGGAAGGGAAAATATCATTTGCAAATTTTTTACAAGAAAATCAACAACTTAAAAACAATCAAACTATTTGCTTTATCAACCCCCAAAACACACAATATTTTGCTCAAGTACTTATACCGCAAACCAACTTTGGCAAGGTAAAACAAGGGCAAAAAATCCTATTAAAATTACAAGCCTACCCTTATCAAGAGTTTGGTACAGTTGCAGGGCAATTAAATTTTATTGCTACAATATCTACGGATAGTGGTTATTTAGCAAAAGTAGTTCTACTAAATGGTTTAAAAACAAATTACCAAAAAAGCCTTTTATATCATGAAGGTTTAACTGCACAGGCAGAAATTATAACAGAAGATTTAAAGTTATCGGATAGGCTTTTTAATCAATTAAAGAGTTTGATAAAAAGTAATTGATACCTATTTTATTTTAAATAGATTTTTTCTTTTTATATCTAGCAATAACATCAACCACTTGCTGGTTTTGTAAAATAGATGGATTAAGTTCTATAAATTTTTTAACTAGTTTAGGATTTTTAGCCATGGCAATATCTAATTGCACTAATGCTTCTTTTGATTTGCCAAGGGCAAATTGTATACCGCTTTTATAAAAAAGAAAAATAGGTTTATCATCTGTTTGATGGTAAGCAAAATTGGCATATTCCAAGGCATCTTCAAACAAACCAGCTTTGTATAAACATTTTAAAAGCTCAGTCCAACCATTTACATATTTAGGTTTTAATCGTACCACATTTGCAAAGTAAGTAATGGCTTCGTTAAACTTATTTAGCTCCATGTAGCATTGCCCCATGGCTAAGTTAAAATCTGGTTGTTGCTTATACAAACGCATAGCATTTTCCAAAAATTTAATTGCACTAGTCCATTGTGCTTCGTTCATGTATGTACAAGCAATTTTAAAAATAAGCTGACTATCTGTAGTATTTAAATGACTTGCTTTTTTATAATAAAATCTAGCATTTGCATAATTGTTTAATCTGTCGTAACAATGGCCTATAGCTTCGTAAATAACATCTTCTGGTCTTGCCAATTCTAATACTTTTTCTAATACTTCAATAGCTTCTTTGTACTTACGTAAACGTATATATGCATCTCCCATATTACGCAATGCATAATCAAATTTTTCTTCAATAGCTATTGCATATTGATAAGCATCAATTGCTTTTTCGTATAATTTTATACCTTGATATGCAGCACCCAAATTAAACCAAGCTAATTCACTAAACGGAAATTCTTCAATAATTTTTTGGTGGAGTTTTATGCCTTCTTCATTTCTACCCGTAAAATCTGTCCAAAAGCAAATTTTATATAAAGCCTCTTCATTGGTTGGCTCTATGTTCAAAATCATTACCAAACAATTAAATACTTTTTCAAAATTTTCATAATCATCGTAAACATCCGCTAATTCAAATAATAAATCTATTTTTTCTTCGCCATTAAAATCTTCTATAGCAGCCTCTAAAACGTCAGCAGCTTTTTGCTGCATATCTAATGCTAAGTATACATCGGTTTTTAAAATATATAAATTGGTATCTCTTCTATCTAAAAGCTCCGCTTTTTCTAAAGTTGGCAACGCTTCTTTATATTTTTTTAAGGCAATTAAAATATCCGCTTTTCTAAGTAAAAGTGAGGCTGAGTAAGCATATTGTTCAATCCCATATTCCGCAGCTTCTAAGGCTAAGGCAAGTTGTTCTTTTTCGTCGTAATAGTCAATTATACGTTCAAAAGATTCTTCTTCTATAAAAGATGAGTTTTTCCCCTTTTTTAGGTTGTCATACTGATGAAGTAGCTCTTTTAATTCATCTCTATCGTATCTATAAGGATTATTGCTCATGTATTAATAGGTTATTGTAAATTAAGGGATTTTGCTCATATAGCCAAGTTTTAATAATTTTTTATGTTAAAATGTTAAAATATTGCTAAACCAAGGGATGAGTGGTAACTAAACAACCAATATTTTTTAATATATTTGTGGTAGTAAAACTAAATCTGATGATGAGAATTATTAAAACTTCAATTTTAGCCATAGTACTTGTTAGTACTGCACATACTGCTTTAGCTGATAGAGGCATTGGAAAAAAAGTTAAAAACAAGGTAAATTTAAACATTACTACAAATTACAATACTATAAAAAATTCGTTGTATAGCAATTTAAAAAATGGTTTAACTTATCGTGGAAGTATATTAGTAAAAAAGCAATTTTCTACTACTAGTATTTATAACAACACTTTAGTTACTTTTCAAAAAGGGAATACTATTTATGTTATTCCTTACAAAAACAGAATTGTAATGCCAGAAATTAAGCAAGGCTATACTGGTATTAAAATTAGAATTCCCGTTCATTAATTAATTCTATTAAATAATAAAAAAATCCCTTCGATTGAAGGGATTTTTTATTAGAGATATTTTCTATTCTTCTATTTTTCCATTTGCTCTATTACACTTGGGGTAACACCTGTAAAGCTAAAACCGCCATCATGAAATAGATTTTGCATGGTTACATATTTAGTTAAATCACTAAAAAGTGTAACAATATAATCGGCACAAGCCTCTGCACTTGCATTGCCTAGTGGACTCATTTTTTCGGCATAGTTTATAAAGCCATCAAAACCCTTTACTCCACTACCTGCTGTAGTACGTGTAGGCGATTGAGAAATGGTATTTACCCTTACTTGTTTTTTTACTCCATATTGGTATCCAAAATTTCGGGCAATAC
>JANNWD010000395.1:0-14079 GCA_031408315.1 Bacteroidota bacterium | reverse complement strand
CCCTTGCAAGATGAAACCGAACTTACCGCCAAGCAAATTGCACAAATGCTTTGGTATTTTATTGATGGTAAAAACAGGAGTAAGCAAGAGGCTGCAATTGAAGATAGGCAACACTTTAACGAATATTATTGTACATTTACCGAAGTAGAAACTGTTTTTATACAAAGCAAAAAAACAGGTAGATGGTGGATGCAATTACCTAATAAAAAATTTATTGCTTGTAGTTATAAAGATTATGTACAGGCAAGCCAAAACGATATACCAGAAAGATGGTTGAGAGCACAAGAGAGATGATAATATGCTAATGGGATAATGTTGCTAATTTGGTAATGTTTTTAGTATTTCTTCAAAATGAGAAAATTAAGCGTTTCGATTTTTAATTTGCCAATTTGCTTATTGCCAATTTGCTTATTGCTGATTGGCTATTGCCTATTGGCAACTTCCTGCTCTGTTACAAAACAAATTAGCAAACATGCTAAGGCTACAATATTAAAAGATAGTGCTGTAAATACTGGGCATATAGGCATTAGCATTTATGATCCTGCCGCTAATAAATATTTATACAACCATAACGCAACACAGTATTTTATACCTGCAAGCAATACCAAATTATTTACGTTGTATGCTGGTATGAAGTATTTGGGAGATAGTTTAATTGGCGGTTATTATCAAAAAATTAGCGATAGTGCTATTAACTTTATTGCCACTGGCGACCCTACCTTTTTACACCCCGATTTTACGAACCAACCTATTCTAGATTTTTTTAAAAAAGGTAACCAAAAAATTTATGTAAGCGGAAATTATAACGATGAAGCCTTGGGCTATGGCTGGGCATGGGATGATTATAATGGAAGCTATATGGCGGAAAGAAATATTTTTCCTTTACATGGGAATGTAATTTCGATAGACATAAATGGATACAAAGAAATTAAAAAAAATCATTCCGTTCCTAATTGGAAAATCAACCCACTATTTTTTGAATCATTTATTCCAAACATATATTTATTAGATGAAAAAGTTAGAGCATCAAGAATTGATTCAAGTGAACAAATTAAGCTAACAAAAAAATTTGATGTGGCAAGAGGAAGAATGGATAACAAGTTGTCACTAATACAAAGTGAATCTGTTTTTACAAAAACTGAGCTCCCTTTTTATACCAATAAAAAATTAACTAGTGTAGAAATATTAAGCAAGGATTTCAATTTAGACTTAGTTAATGGGGGTACTGTTCATACAATAGAACACCATGGAATAAAAGTAAATTATTTTCCGCTAACCACCCCCATCAAAACCCAATCCTCCGACACTCTCTTTAAAATAATGATGCATCGCAGCGATAATTTTTTTGCAGAACAAACCTTAATTATGGCAAGCAAACGAGGTTGGAATAATTTGGCTGATAAAAATGAAACGTTGGTATTAATTGATACAGTTTTAAAACTTCATTTAAATAAACTTACTCAACGCCCCAAATGGGTTGATGGAAGTGGACTTAGCCGTTACAATTTATTTACCCCACAATCGTTTGTACAAATACTAAACCAATTAAAATTAGAATTTGGCTTAACCCGTTTGCAAACTATTTTACCTACTGGCGGCACTGGCACACTAACATCTTACTTCAAAAAATACGCTGGTAACATTTTTGCTAAAACAGGTACACTAAGCAATAACTGTGCATTAAGCGGTTATCTTATTACTAAAAAAGGAAAACTGCTTATTTTTTCTATCTTAAATAATAACTATATAACTGGGGCCACGCCTATACGTAAAGCGGTGGAAAAGTTTTTGGGGGTGATAATTGAGAAATATTAGTTGCTACTGTAGATTAGTGAGGCACTACGTTTAACTATCAAATTAACATGTTGCATAGTCAGACGAAGGCGTCAGCCATATATTAACGACCAAACAATTTATTCAACTCCTCTTTTTTAAACTCCAAATAAGTTGGCTTACCATTAGCAGTAACGTTTGGTATGGTACAGTTAAACAAATCTTCTACCAAGGTTTTTATTTCTTTTTCGGTTAGATGTGTACCGGGTTTTATGGCTTGCTGCAATGCTAAGGACCGAAGCAATTTTTCTCTTTTGCTATATTTTAAATCGTTGCTAAAATGTTTGTACTGCTCTAGCATTTTTTCAATGGCTAGTTTTTCGTTACCTTCAGTGATATCGGCTGGTGTGCCTTGTACTACAAAAGTATTGTTACCAAAGGGTTCTATGGCGTAGCCAAGATGTTGTAGATCTGGTAAAAGTTCTGTCAATAAAACAGCATCAGCCATAACTAAATCAATAGTTGAAGGAAACAAACTTTGCTGCGTTGCCATTGGCTTACCATCTACCGCCAATAAAAAACGTTCGTACAAAATACGTTCATGTGCATTTTGTTGGTTAATTAAATAATAGCCGTTGTTAGTGGGTAGTATTATAAAGGTGTTGTGTAACTGAGTGAGTGATAAATGGTGAGTGGTGAGTGATGTAAACATTGGTTCAACACTTGTATTCTCTAATTCCTTACTCACTACAAGCTGGTCATTACTCACCTTAGGCTCTCCATACAAATCTTTCCAATGCCTTAACTCACTTTTACTTTCTACAAAATGGGCTTGATTTTTTTTGGTGAATGTGCTATATAAAGAGGAAGATGTTGCTGTAGATTTTTTTTCATCTGTAAAAGGTTTACTAACTGCATCTAAATGCTGTATAGAGGCATCTAATTCAAAATCTAATGTAGGAGAAATACTAAACTGTGCTAGTGCATGTTTTACGGCACTTTGCACAAAAGCGTATACAATTTTTTCATCTTCAAATTTTATTTCTTGTTTTGTAGGATGAACATTAATATCTAATTGTGCTGGATCTAAATCTATAAACAAGGCATACATCGGAAAACTATCTTTAGCAATCATACTATCAAACGCATTCATTACTGCATGGTTTAAATAAGCACTTTTTATAAAACGGTTGTTTACAAAAAAGTATTGATCGCCTCTGGTCTTTTTCGCTGTTTCTGGCTTGCCAACAAATCCATAAATATTCATGTAATCGGTTTCTTCATTTACACTTACCACTTTAGCGTTATAATTGTTGCCTAAAATTTGCACAATACGTTGCTTAAGTGTACCGCTATCTAAATGAAAAACTTGCTGACCATTGCTTGTTAACGAAAAAAATATTTCAGGGAAAGCCATTGCCACTCTCGTAAATTCATCTACAATATGCCTAAGCTCTGCAGGATTACTTTTTAAAAAATTTCTACGAGCTGGTACATTAAAAAATAAATTTTTCATGGCAATACTTGTGCCATTTGCTGCCGCAATAGGTTCTTGCTTTTTTACAATGCTATTTTCTATTTCAATATAAACACCCGTTTCGTCTTCCGCTTTTTTTGTTTTTAATTCTACTTGTGCTACTGCGGCAATACTTGCCAATGCCTCACCCCTAAAACCCATGGTTTTTATCTTAAATAAATCTTCAATATTACTAATTTTAGAAGTGGCATGGCGTTCAAAAGCCATTCTGGCATCGGTTCCACTCATTCCTTTACCATTATCAATCACCTGAATTAAGGATTTACCAGCATCATTAATAATTAATTTTATTTCGGTAGCCCCAGCATCTACGGCGTTTTCAAGCAATTCTTTTACTGCACTTGCTGGTCGTTGTATAACCTCACCAGCGGCAATTTGGTTAGCAATGTTATCGGGCAATAATTGTATAATATCGGGCAAAATAAAAATCCTTTTGTTTTGGGGCAAAAGTCGTTAAATAAAATGGGATGGTAAAGTAAAAAAATATTATTCCCAAATATCTTCAAAAGTGCCTGTGGCTGTACAATCATCTTCTAAAATAAAATGATACGTATTGGGGTTTACAGCAACTGGTTCGTATTTATTATTTATCAATTCATACACTTCAATTTTTTTAAATTGAGGGTCGATGATTATATAGTATTTTACTTTTTGTGTTTGGTAAATTTCAAATTTAAGCCCTCTATCTTTCATTGCAGTTGATGGAGATAAAATTTCTACAACCAATATTGGAGGAAAGTCTAAAAATTTTTTTTCTATTTTATTGCAAACAATTAGTAAATCTGGTTGAACAATGGTGTCGTCTTCAATTTTCCAATCAATAGGCATATATACCTTACATTTGTTACAGTCTTTTTTTAAAGCCTCATTAAATAAAATGCATAAGTTAACACTTACCCTTTGGTGTTGTGGAATAGGTGCAGGACTCATAGCATAAGGCATCCCTTCAATCAACTCCCATTTACCTTCCCATTGGCAGTAATCTTCATAAGTATAATGTGGTATATATTTTTGTTCAATTGCCATACTGTAAATTTAATCATAAAATTATAATATTAATCTCTTCAAAAACCTAATATTTACCATTAATCCTTATTTTTATACTTATGAATAAAAAGACCATTTTACTTTTTACATTTTGCTTACTTACCTTATTTGCAATTGCACAAAATACTGCTGCACAAAAATGGATAGATAGTGTTTTTACATCCTTAACACCCGACCAACGCATTGCACAGCTAATGGTGGTACGCCTTAGCGAACGTACACCAAAAGGCATTTTGTTTTATGATGATAAAGTAAAAGAGTTAGTAAAAAAATACAACATTGGTGGCGTATGTTTATTTCAAGGTAACGCAACTTGGCAAGCTAATGCTGTTAATAGTTTACAAGCATTAGCCAAAACTCCCATTATGATGTGTATTGATGGAGAGAACGGATTGGGTATGCGGTTTGATAGTATTATACCTTTGAACAGACAAATGATGATGGGTGCTGTGCAAGACGAAACCATTATTTACAACTATGGAAAATTAGTAGGTGAGCAATGTAAAAGAGCTGGCATACAAGTTAATTATGCACCAGTGGTAGATGTAAATAATAACCCTAACAACCCAGTAATTAATGATAGAAGTTTTGGAGAAGACAAATATAAAGTGGCTGCTTACGGTATTGCCTATATGAAAGGAATGCAAGATGTTGGCGTAATGGCCTGTGCCAAACATTTTCCTGGCCATGGCGATGTGGCTGTGGATAGCCATAAAGATTTACCTGTAATTAACAAAACAATTGCTCAATTAGACTCGTTAGAATTTTATCCCTTTAAACAAATTTTTAAAGCAGGTATTGGTAGTGTAATGATTGCACACCTTGCTATACCTTCAATTGATAATACTCCCAATAAACCTACATCTATTAGCTATAAAAACGTTACTGAATTAATGCGTAATAAAATGGGCTATCAAGGATTAACTTTTACAGATGCGTTGGAAATGCAGGGTGTAAGAAAGTTTTATCCTGATGGAGAAGCAAGTGTACAAAGCATTATAGCTGGTAACGATATGCTTTGCTTACCTGGTGATGTAGCACAATCTATTGCAAAAATTAAAGAAGCTATTAAAAAGAAAAAATTAAGTTGGGTAGATATTGATGCACATTGTAAAAAAGTATTAGCAGCAAAATACCAATACGGTATGGCTAGTTTACAACCTGTTAATGTAAATAATATTACTGCTGATATTAATAGGCAAACAAATGCAATGAAAAAAATAATTGCAGAAAATGCACTTACCCTTTTAAATAAAACAGAAGATTCTTTTTTCCCTTTGGCTCCAAATGCAAAAGCCAAAAACGAAGTAGCATATGTAAGTATTGGTAACGCTGTAGATAATGCATTTGCAAAAAGAATGCGTAGCGACTATAATGCCGATGTTTTTTATTTTAATTATAAGCAGGATGGGGGCAGAATATTATCAATGGTGGAGTTGATAAAAAAGCGGTATAAAAAAGTAATTATTGGTATTCATAATTATGCAAGAGTGCCTGCAAATAATTTTGGCCTAAGCCAATCGGCAATTAACTTGGCTACACAATTACAAAACCAAACCAATGCTATTACATTTATTTTTGGCAATCCTTATGCTATTAAAAACTGGTGCGATGTAAAAAATTTAGTGGCTTGTTACGAAGATGATGCAATAACACAAAACGCTGCAATAGATTTATTACAAGGAAAAATACAAGCAAAAGGGAAACTTCCTGTTACAGTCTGCGATAAATATAAGTTTGGTTGTGGATTAACTTCCTCGGTTTTTTTTTACCCATGGCAAACCCCGATGGTGTTGGGTTTGACCCCGTTAAGCTATACAACATCGACTCCATTGCTAACGATGCCATAACAAAAGGAGCAACACCTGGTTGTGTAGTGTTAGTAGTAAAAGATGGTAAAATAGCCTACCACAAAGCATTTGGGAATTTATCCTACGATAAAACTGAGCCTACAAATTTAGAAACAGTTTATGATATGGCTAGTGTTACAAAAATTTGTGCCACTACAATATCTATAATGAAATTGTATGATGATGGTAAAATAGATTTAAAAAAAACATTAGGCAATTATTTACCGTGGGTTAAAAATACCAACAAAGAAAATTTACTTATCGAAAATATTTTGCTACACCAAGCAGGGTTAGTATCTTTTATTCCTTTTTATAAAGAAATAATTGATGTAAATGGTAAACCAAAAGAAGGTTTTTTTTCAACCACTAAAACAGATTCGTTTGGCGTACCCGTTACACAAAATATGTACATGCGTAACAGTTGGAGAGATACGATGTACAAACGAATTATTGAAAGCCCATTAAGTACAGTTAATAAATATGTTTACAGCGATAATGATTTTATTTTTTTAGGGAAGATAGTAGAAGTATTATCTGGCTTGCCCTTGAATGAATATGTTAAAAAAGAATTTTATACACCACTAGGTTTAACAACAGCAACATTTTTACCAAAAAATAATTTAGGCATAAATAGAATTGCCCCTACCGAGGAGGAGAAATATTTTAGACTACAATTATTACGTGGCAATGTGCATGACCCTGGTGCCGCCCTGTTTGGTGGTGTGGCTGGCCATGCAGGGCTATTTAGTAATGCGTATGATATTGCCGTACTTATGCAAATGCTTTTAAATGGCGGAACATTTAATGGTAAAAATTATTTACAAAAAAAAACGATTGATTTGTTTACGGATTATCACAGCAGCATTAGCCGTAGAGGTTATGGATTTGATAAGCCAGAAAAAGATAATGCTACTAAAGCAGAGCCATATCCATGCTTATCAGCATCTTCTAAAACCTTTGGTCACACTGGATTTACAGGCACTTCTACTTGGGCCGACCCAGAAAAACAATTAATTTATGTTTTTTTAAGTAACAGAGTAAACCCTGCAGGTGGCGATAATAAAAAATTGTTAAACATGAATGTACGTCCTAAAATACATGAGGCAATTTATAAGGCGTTGGAGAATTAATATAAAGTCATTAAAATCTTTTTTAATTCCTCTCTATTTTTCCAAGGTATTTGGTGGTCGGCATTTTTGATTGTATCGCATTTTATTGAGGCAGCATTTATCATCATTTTTTTACCATAAGCAATATTTTCAATAGGCACCCAAGTATCTTTATCGCCGTTTACAAAAAGGATATTTGTTGTTATTTTTTTAAAATCACCTTGCAATAAAGTCAAATCAGTTTTTAGTAACATCAACTCTTTATTACTTGGAGCAAAAGCTCCTGGCAATAAATAATTTAATGATTTTTTATTCATCACAATTCTCCACAGCTCTTTCTCTTCTTGATTAGCATCTATTGAGCCTGCAACAATTACTACGCTTGTAAATAAACTAGGAGCTTCGGCCGCTAACTTTACTACAACTGGCCCTCCATGCTGTGGCCTACCAAAAACATTGGCTTATTTTTCTTTACCTTTTTTAAAATAGGCAAAATTAAATTTGCTTGATCAGCTAAATGATAGGCCTGCCCAAAACTGCTATAACCAAATCCTGGTCTATCAATTGCCACAATTTTATACTTTGCCCTCAAAGTACTATCCCACATAAATTTCATGTAGTGCATCCAACTACCAGGACTACCATGTATAAAAACTAATGTTGGTAAACTATCACTTCCGCTTACGGCGTAATGAATATTTATTCCACTAATTAATGTATCGTAAATGTGCAGCGGCACCTGCCTTGTTTTAAAAACTGAATATGCTTTTGCATTGCTCCATCTATTTTTTAAAATGAGAAAGTTAGCCAACAAAAGCCAAATAATTAATATGGAGAGTATATACAAAAACATTTTCTTCATCACTTTTTTACTTATCTAAAAATAAATTTTAGTTAATAATACTATATATAATTACAACTTTTGGTAAACTAAGTTAATATTTCCATTATGAATAATACTTAAAAATCAATTTTTATTGTATAAATATATTTTAGATACACTTATATTATTTTTTTAGTGATAATAATGAAGTTTAAGCCCACTAAAAATCAATATTTGATAAACTGCCAAAAAAGGTACTAGGTTATTTAATTATTAAAAATTTACTTAAAATGGTGGCTGCTACAATTGATATTAAAAGCACTAAAGAAAATGTTAGTTCAGTTTTATAACACTACAAAATACTGCTATGGTTTAGGTGCTAAGTTTTATGTAGCTTTACTTTTGTAAAAACGTTTTAAAATCCATGAAGTTTACTTTTATTAATATAATTCCATTTTTTTTGCTGGCATTTGTAGCTTCTTGCCAAGATCAATATAATATTTGTGAGCAAAATAAATTTGTAGAGGCTAGGGCTGGTTTTTATCAAAAAAATGGGGGTGCAGACGTTTTAACAGCACCTCAATTGCTTTCATTTGGCGTATTAGGTAGCAGCACTTTACTATACAACCAAGCAACGGGTTTTAATACTATTAGTATTGGGTTAAACCCCGGGTTAGATTCTGCTAAATTTTATGTGAAAACAGCACCAACATTCCCAGCAGATACGTTAACTATTTTTTATTCTACACAAATAATTAATCTATCTGCTGAGTGTGGTAGTATTAGTGTTTTTCAAATTAGTAATGCAAAAACAACAATTAATACTTTAGACTCTGTAAAAGTTATTAACCCTGTTGTAAATACAACTTTGAATATTGAAAATTTAAAAGTTTATTTTTAAGATGCCTTAGTTTCATCATCGGTAGTCATTTTATTATACTCTCCTTTAATGCTGTACCAGCCAAATATCATTAAGCCAATGGCAATGGGTGTAAAAATGGAAATAATAATTATCCAAGGTATTGGTTTATTAATATCTTTTGTGCCGTAGCCAATATTGTGTACAGCACCGCTAACTAAAAAATAAATTATTACAGGTGCAATAATCATCCAAACAAAACCCATTTTTTTTTTAAGTATATTCATAATTTTATTTTTTTTGTTGCCACTAATATCACAAATGTTCACCAATGATTTTTATTAGTGTTTATTTGTGCCATTCGTGGCTAATTAAAATAACGGAGTGAATTAATCTGTCACATCTTCATCTTTTTTATTACTCAAATACAAAACACCAATTACAAAACACAAAGCCGCCACACCAATAGGATACCAAAGCCCAACCAACGGATCTGTAGTAAATGTGGTTGATAACAATGTAGCAATAAATGGCACTAGGCCGCCAAACACACCATTACCAATATGGTAAGGCAAACTCATGCTGGTATACCTAATTTTTGTAGGGAATAATTCTACCAAAAAAGCTGCTATTGGACCATAAACCATGGTTACAAAAATTATCATTATCCATGTGAGGAAGATGAATTTTAATTTGAGTGAAGGACTTAATTCGATGTTTGAATAAGCAGCTTTTATATCAAGTTTTTGAACAAAGTTTGATTTGTCAAAATTTAATTTATCATTTCCCAAAGAACTTAATGGCGGATAAAGAGTAAAATTTATCATTTGAAGTGTATCATCTCTTTTTTCACTAAAAGCATTTTCGTTATATATCCATTCTTCACTAATATGATTGATAATTTTGATTCCTTTTCCAGCACTCATTAAAGTATCACTTTTTACAGATGGTGTTTTCAAAACTACAATAAGATTTTTTTTATCTTTCATCCACTCCTTTGCATTCGTATCCTTCAAAAACACTTTAAAAATTGGTCTATAAAAAATTACGCCTAACAGCATCCCAATAAGCATAATCCATTTACGACCAATCTTATCACTTAGCCATCCAAAAAATAAAAAGAAGGGTGTGGCAAATGCAATAGCCCACAATAAAATACTGCGGCTTTGCATAAACTCTAACTTACAGGTATTTTCTAAAAAGCTTTGTACATAAAATTGCCCTGTGTACCAAATTACGCCTTGGCCCATTACTGCACCAAACAGTGCTAGCAAAACTATTTTAAAATTTGCTTTATTACCAAAGCTTTCTTTTAATGGATTAGTTGATGTTTTACCTTCATTTTTTAAGGCGGCATACAAAGGTGATTCACTAATCTTTAACCGAATATAAATAGAAACGCCAACCAGTAAAATGGATAACCAAAATGGATAACGCCATCCACCCCATTCGGTATTAAAGGCAGCATCCGTCATGTTACTTTTTACCAACATTATTACACCTAAAGCTACAAACAAACCTAGTGTGGCTGTGGTTTGTATCCATGCAGTAAAATATCCACGGCGGTTTGCAGGGGCATGTTCGGCTACATAAGTTGCAGCACCGCCGTACTCACCTCCTAATGCTAAACCTTGTATTAAACGCAACAATAAAACGAGTAATGGTGCAGCCATTCCTATTGATGTGTACGATGGCACTAAACCAATTAAAAAAGTAGAGCCGCCCATTAAAACTAGGGTTAATAAAAAAGTGTATTTTCTGCCAACCATATCACCCAATCTGCCAAAAACCAAAGCACCGAAAGGACGTACTAAAAAGCCTGCTGCAAAAATGGCTAATGTGCTAAGCAATGCTGCGGTATCGTTTCCTTCGGGAAAAAATTGGGTAGATATTGTTTTAGCCAACATGCCAAAAATATAAAAATCGTACCACTCAATTAATGTGCCTAGCGATGATGAGAAAATTACTTTGCCAATACCTTTGGTTGAAATATCGTTACTCATAAGAATGCTTATAATTTGTTAAGATAGTTTATTTTTATGTTTAGTAAAACATAATTAAAGGTAAATTGTAATTCAAATTTTCAACGGAGCGTCGCCACTGAAGTTCAATATATCGGTAATGCTAGTAAACAAAAAATATGTCATACCCATATCAAATAAAATCGTTAGAACAATACCACACTGATTACAAAAAAAGTATTGAGCAGCCAGAAGAATTTTGGGCAACCATTGCCGATACATTTTATTGGCGGAAAAAGTGGGATAGTGTTTTAGAATGGAATTTTACCCAGCCAAAAATAGAATGGTTTAAAGGTGCTAAATTAAACATTACCGAAAATTGTATTGATAGGCATTTACAAACGCTTGGGGATAAACCTGCCATTATTTGGGAACCTAATAATCCTGAAGAACGAGTAAGAGTTGTAACCTACAATCGCCTACACAAAAGAGTATGCCAAGTGGCACAAATGCTAAAAAATAATGGCGTAAAAAAAGGCGATAGAGTGTGCATTTACATGGGCATGATTCCTGAATTAACGTATGCAGTTTTGGGTTGTGCAAGAATTGGTGCAATACATTCCGTAATTTTTGGTGGCTTTAGTGCACAGAGCATTGCAGATAGATTGGATGATGCACAAGCCGAATTTATTATTACCTGTGATGGAGCTTACCGAGGTGCAAAAGATATTCCACTTAAAGCTGTAATTGATGATGCATTGATTGGAAATAAAACGGTAAAAAAAGTAATTGTGTACACCCGTACTCGTACTCCAGTAAGTATGATAAAGGGTAGAGATATTTGGTGGGAAGATGAAATGGAATTTGCCGAACATCAAATTGAAAAAAATGGAGTTGTACGTTTTGAAGCAGAAGAAATGGATGCCGAAGATCCGTTGTTTATTTTATACACTAGCGGTAGCACAGGCAAACCAAAAGGTGTTGTACATACTTGTGCTGGTTATATGGTTTGGACGACTTACACTTTTGTAAATGTTTTTCAATACCAACCTAGCGATGTACATTTTTGTACCGCAGATATTGGTTGGATAACTGGGCACAGTTACATTGTTTACGGACCATTGAGTGCAGGTGCAACTTCGTTAATGTTTGAAGGTATTCCAACTTATCCCGATGCTGGTCGTTTTTGGGATATTGTAGAAAAACACAAAGTAAATATTTTGTATACAGCACCAACGGCTATACGAAGTTTAATGAGTTATGGAACAGAGCCAATTGCTAATAAAGATTTATCTTCTTTAAAAATATTAGGCACTGTTGGCGAACCCATCAATGAAGAAGCTTGGCATTGGTACAATGAAAATATTGGAAAGAAGAAATGTCCCATTGTAGATACGTGGTGGCAAACAGAAACTGGTGGTTGTTTAATTAGTAATTTGGCAGGTATTACACCAGCAAAACCAAGCTGGGCAACACTTCCATTGCCGGGTGTGCAGCCTGTATTGGTGGATGAAAATGGAGTCCCCTCTATCTCCCCCGACTGGAGAGGACCAACAACTGGAAACCTGTGTATTAAATTTCCGTGGCCGGGAATTTTACGTACCACTTGGGGTGACCATGAAAGATGCCGAGTAAATTATTTTGCTACATATCCTAATTTATACTTTACTGGTGATGGTGCTTTAAAAGATAGCGATGGTAATTACAGAATTACTGGAAGAGTAGATGATGTATTAAATATAAGTGGGCATAGAATTGGAACTGCCGAAGTTGAAAATGCCATTAACATGCACACAGGTGTTGTAGAAAGTGCTGTAGTTGGTTACCCTCATGATATTAAAGGGCAGGGCATTTATGCTTTTGTAATTTATAACGGTACACATGGAGATGAAAATTTAAGGCGACAAGATATTAATGCAACTGTTGCAAAAATAATTGGTGCCATTGCGAAGCCAGATAAAATTCAATTTGTAACAGGCTTACCAAAAACCCGTAGCGGTAAAATAATGCGTAGAATTTTACGAAAAATTGCAGAAGGCGAAACAGAGAATTTAGGCGATACATCTACATTACTTGATCCTGCTGTGGTTGATGAAATAAAAAATGGGAAAATATAAATACCGTTAAATTGGTATGTATTCATGGAGTTTTATTTTTATCTTTCCTAAATATGAAACAGTATATTTTAGTAAATTTGTTATGGTTCTTTACTTCAATTGCTTTAGGTCAGTCTGTTAAAGATTTAGGCTTAAAAGTACCGCTGGTAAATGATTGTACACCAATTAAAGATCAAGCCATGAGTGGCACTTGCTGGAGTTTTGCTAGTATAAGTTTTTTAGAAAGTGAATATTTAAAAGCAAAGGGCAAGCAAATAGATTTGAGTGAAATGTTTATTGCCAGATATTCTTATATAAGAAAAATAGAAAAGCATCTACAAAAAAAAGGTAAAACATTTTTTACTCCTGGTGGACAATTTCATGATGTAGTATGGGTGCTAAATAATTATGGTGCTATACCCGAAACAAAATATACAGGAAGAGTAAAGGGAGATTTTTGGCATAATCATGCAGTACTAGATACTACCTTTGCACATTATGTAAACTATTTATTAACCAATAAAACTTATAAATTAACTAAAGTTGAGTATCATTATATTGATAGCGTTTTAGATAAACACCTAGGTAAAGTTCCTACACAATTTGAGTACGAAGGAAAAACCTACACACCGAAAAATTATTTAAAAGATTATGTACAATTAAATACAAACGATTTTGTAGAAATAACATCGTACATACATCACCCATTTTACACAAAATTTATTTTAGAAGATAAATACAACTGGACAAGAGATGCATATTACAATGTACCCATTCAAGATATTTTTACCATTACAAACAATGTTATAAAAAACGGCTATACCTTAGGCTGGGATGGAGATGTAGATGATAGTACTTTTTTATACGAAAAAGGGTTAGCGTATTTATCAACACCAATAAATAATTACCAAAAAGAAAGACAACGAACTTTTATAGATACTACAACCGATATTGATCACTTAATGCACATCGTTGCCATTACAAAAGATAGATATGGTAAAGATTGGTTTTATGTAAAAAATAG
>JANNWD010000394.1:0-1947 GCA_031408315.1 Bacteroidota bacterium | reverse complement strand
CCGACATAATCGTTTGAGTCGCCGAACACCTCGAGTGTTATACCCTGACATAGAAACGCACCAAGCGATTGCGCTCACGTGCGGCTGCACCGATGAACGTGAAGTCCATGAAACCGATGTGATTGGCCGCAAGAACCGCTCCGCCCTCACGCGGAATGTGCTCTGAACCGGTGACCTCGATCTGCAAGCGCAGTCCCACAAAACTGGCGCGGATCAACGACACGATAGGTGGGTAGGTGTGATCGACGATCCCCTGATCGCGCTTGGCTGGTTCGGTGCTCATGCGGATTCTGCGCCGGCGCGAGCATCTTGTGCTTCACGGAACAAGCGCCCGGCGCGGTAGGACGACCGCACCAGCGGTCCGGACATGACGCCGAGGAATCCGATCTCGCGTGCCACACCGCCGAGGGCTTCGAATTCAGCAGGTTCAACCCAACGCTCGACTGGATGGTGGCGCACAGTGGGGCGCAGATACTGCGTGATGGTGAGCAGATCGCAACCGGCCTCACGCAAGTCCGTCAACGCCCCATGCACCTCAGCGATCGTCTCGCCCATGCCAAGAATCAGATTCGACTTGGTGATCATGCCCGCGGCGCGCGCCTGCGAGATGACGTCGAGCGAGCGCTCGTAGGTGAACGCGGGGCGGATGCGGCGGAAGATGCGCGGAACCGTTTCGAGGTTGTGGGCAAACACCTCGGGCGCTGCATCGAACACCTGCTGAAGCAGCTCAGGACGTGCGTGAAAATCGGGCACCAGAATCTCGACGCCGCAGCCGGGGTTGAGCTCGTGCACCTGTCGAATGGTCTCCGCGTAGAGCCACGCGCCTTCGTCGTCTAGGTCGTCGCGGGCAACGCCGGTGATGGTGGCGTAGCGCAAACCCATGGTGCGCACCGATTCCCCAACACGTCGTGGCTCGTCTGTGTCGAGCGGGTCGGGGCGACCGGTGTCGATTTGGCAGAAGTCACAGCGACGTGTGCACTGCTCACCGCCAATCAGGAAGGTCGCTTCGCGGTCTTCCCAGCACTCAAAGATGTTCGGGCAGCCAGCTTCTTGGCACACCGTGTGCAGGCCTTCGTCCTTGACGAGCTGTTGCAGCGAGAGGTACTCGGGACCCGTGCGAAGGCGAGTTTTGATCCACGACGGTTTCCGCTCGACGGGAACCGCAGCGTTGCGCACCTCGAGTCGAAGGAGGCGCCGGCCGCCGGGATCAATCTGTGTCACGAAGGTGGGTGTCCTCTCGGAATCGGGCGTGCTAGGCGATCGGCGTAGGCGCAGCGGCGGCCTCGCGCAATGTGGCAAGTGCCTCGCGTCGTTCAGCAGATCTTACGCGGCGCTCGCGGGTCGAACGCACACTGATCAGCACCACGGCGATGAGGGCGATGACACCGCCGATGATCGCGCCGGTGATGCCCGTCCTTGAGAGTGCGGCGCCCAACGGCAAATACGTTGCTTCCAAGAGTTCGCGGTCCTGTGGGGCGATGCCGCTCTCGCCTGCCACGTTCTGTAAGAGGCGACTGACCAGGACCACACCACCCATGGCGAGCGCTAGATCGACGCCAAACAGCAAAGTCAGTCGGACCCGGCGGGTGCTGGCTGCGTACGCCCCGGCCAGCACGAAGACACCCACCAATGGGAAAACCCACCACAGGCTTTGGATGGTGCCAAGCGTCTTGGTGTACGGCACTGCCGTTGCCGTTGTCCGAATCACCAGCGGTGTTGGAGCGGGCGGATTGGCTGACACGAACGTGTATCCCTCGTTGACCAGTTGCGCGACAACTACGGCTGACACTGGTGCCAAATCAATGCTGAACTGGGTGCCGTCGAACTGCTGCTGTGTGGGTATGGCTCCATCGACCAGCGCTACTAGTTGTGTCTGGGTGGCGGCCTGTCCGTAGCTCCATACAGCGGTGAACGTCGGGGAGGCGACGGCTCCATCGATGGCGTTGG
>JANNWD010000393.1:0-2125 GCA_031408315.1 Bacteroidota bacterium | reverse complement strand
CAATAAGCCTTATTGCTAAGATGCCCTTTTGTAATAAATAATTAGTAACTGCTTTCGCTCTATTATTACTTAGCAATAAATTTTCTTTAGGCTTACCTACATTATCGGTGTGGCCGCTAATTTGTATTTTAAGTTTTGGGTTGTCAATAAGCAACTGTACAACCTTATCTAACTCAATAATGGATGTTGGCTTTAGTACAAATAATTTTGTATCAAAAAATATATTATTCAATACAATCGTAGCACCAGCTTCAATAGGTTGCAACGGAATATCTTTTGTAAAAATAGAATCGCTATCACTTAGTAAAGAAAAAGTGGAGTTAAAAAATAAATACCCTTTTCTATTAACATTAAATATATAATTTTTGCCAATAGGTAATGTAGCTAAGTAATTTCCCTCTTCATCGGTCTTTATTTTATTCACTAATTTTTTAGTTGCAATATCAATTAACTCTACTGTACTTGGTAAGCCTTGTATTGTTTTATAATCAAATACTTTACCTTTTACCCAAAGCGTTTTAATGGGTTTAATATCATCTCTCAATATAAAACTAAAAATATCTAATCCTCCTTTGCTGTTGTAATTATCACTTGCATAATAAGCCGTTTTTGCATCAGCAGCCACAATTAACGAGCCTTCATCATCAATCGTATTTATGGGGTAACCAAGGTTTTGTGCCATCGTCCAACTACTATCATTTACTTTTTTGCTTAAAAATAAATCTGTCATTCCATATCCAATGTGTCCGTTGCTATTAAAATACAGCGTTTCGTTATCGGCATGTACAAAAGGGCAACTTTCATCACCACTTGTGTTTACTGCTTCGCCTAAATTTTCGGCATTGCCCCATTTGCCATTGGGCAATAAATGAACTGCCCAAATATCTCTACCTCCAAAACCTCCAGCTCTACCACTAGCAAAGTAAATAGCTCTTTTATCTGGCGAAATACTTGGCGATGATTCCCAAAATTCTGTATTTACACTTGGCCCTAAATTTTGCGGTTCACTCCAACCCGTTTTTGTTTTTACACTAAAATATAAATCGCAACTGCCAATACCTTCTGGGTAATTACAACCAGTAAAAACCAATAACTGCCCATCTTGCGATATGTTTTGTGCACCCTCGTTTAAATTGGTATTTACCTTACCTATCAAAGGCTTTGCTTTGCTCCACAAATCATTTTGTAACACACTTTCATAAAAATCTTCATCACCATTTTCTCTTCTAGTAAAAATCATTTTTTTACCATCAATTGTTAATGAAGGAAAATATTCTAAATTTTTTGTGTTAATACTATCACCTAAGTTAATTGGGGAGAATTGGTAGTTCTTTGTACTTTTTTTGGTTTGCTGTGCAATGGCAAATTCGTATGTGCTTTTGCGGTAGTTAGCAGCTTTTATACTTTGAGTATTTAATTTAGAATTTTGCAAAAATTTATTTACGGCATTTAAAGCAATATCAAATTTTCCTATGCCAGCCAAAGAAATAGAGTAGGGTAGTTGGTAAGATGCAGCATAAACAGAATCTAGCTGTAATCCTTTTTCAAAATCAATTACAGATGCGTTATAGTTTTTTTGATTAGCATAAATACCTGCTCTGCTTAAATAAGCATCTACAAATTTTGAATCTATTTTTAAGGCATCATTAATTTTTATTATGGCTTCGTCGTATTTACCTGCTTGTGCATCCTGGTAAGCAGCACCATATATTTCGCCAGCTTTTTTATTCACTTTTTCTGGGTCGTACCACTGTGCAGTTGCAATTAATAATGAAAAATTAAAAAGGATAAAAGAAACAAAATATTTTACTAGTAATTGCATGAAATGAATTTGTATTAAAATAACGAAAATTTATGCCGTTTATTTCTAAAGGAATGTTATAAAGTAAAATCTGATATCTAAAAACCTGTCTGCCGGCAGGTCAGTGTTCAATTACCTATGGAACATTTATATACTTATGTACCTGCAAGCTCAATTGCCATTTAGGGTTGGCTTTAATGTAATCAACAATTGATGGCGTTACGTCAGATGCTTTATCCCACTCTGGTTGTAAGTATAGTTTGCAAGATGGGCTAACAAGTGCAGCATATTTTTCTGCCCAATCAAAATCACTTTTATTAAACA
>JANNWD010000392.1:0-3843 GCA_031408315.1 Bacteroidota bacterium | reverse complement strand
TTTATCATTTATTATTTTATTTCACACAAAGGAACAACGATTACTAAGATTACAACGAAACCCTTTGTGCACTTTGTTTTCTTTGTTTCGTTGTGTGAAAATTATAAATTAATCAATAGTTGCAATTACTTTCAATTCTATACAAATAGGTGTTGGTAAGCTTTTTACTTCCACTGTTGTTCTACATGCTTGTACATTGGTAAAATATTCAGCATAAATTTTATTGTAAACTGCAAAATCTTTTTTCATATTGGTTAAAAAAACGGTTACATCTACAATTTTATTCCAACTGCTACCACTAGCTTCTAATACAGCTTTTACATTAGTAAAGCATTGATGAGTTTCTGCTGCAATATCATAGCTTACAATATTTCCATTATCATCTAATACCAAACCTGGTATTGAATTATCTGCGGCACTTCTACTTCCTATACCAGATAAAAATAAAAGATTACCCACTTTTCTTGCATGTGGATATGCACCTAATGGCTTTGCTGCTGTGTTTGTATTTATTATTTTTTGATCCATATTATTTCACACAAAGGAACAACGTTTACTACGGTAACAACGAACTCCTTTGTGTACTTTGTTTTCTTTATTTCGTTGTGTGAAAAATCAATATTGCACACACACATTTTTCTGCTCAGTAAAAAATTTCAATGCATCCCAACCGCCTTCTCTTCCTACACCACTATTTTTTACGCCACCAAATGGTGTACGTAAATCTCTTAGCAACCAACAATTTATCCAAACAATTCCGCTTTGCAATTTTACAGCCATTTGGTTTGCTTTGCTAATGTCTTGCGTCCAAACACTAGCGGCTAAGCCATAACCAGTGCAGTTAGCCATTTCAATGGCTTCGTCCATTGTATCAAAAGGTTGTATAGTAACAACAGGCCCAAAAATTTCTTCTTGATTTGTTTTGCATTGCTGATTCAATCCTTCAATTATTGTAGGCTCAATAAAATATCCATTAGTACATCTTCCATCTAGCTTTACTGCATTTCCACCACATAAAATAGTGCCGCCTTCTTGCTTTGCAAGTTCAATACAATTTAATATTTTTTCAAAATGTACTTTACTTACAATAGCACCTTGTTTTGATGTATCTATTAAAGGATCTCCAACTTTTAAATTTTTAGTTATGGCTACAAAATGTTTTTTAAACTCTTCGTAAATAGGTTTTTCAATTAATATTCTGCTGCCGCACAAACATATTTGCCCTTGATTGCCAAATGCAGAACGGATTATTTCATGTAATACTTTTTTCAAATCGCAATCTGTAAAAATGATTGTAGGATTTTTTCCGCCCAACTCTAGCGATAATTTTTTAAACATGGGAGCAGCAATACTTGCAATACGTTCGCCAGCTTTTGTACTACCTGTAAATGATATTGCTTTTATATCAGGATGCTTTACAATGGCTTCACCACAATTTTGCCCATCACCATGAACAATATTTAAAACACCGTCGGGTAAACCAGCTTCCTTACAAATTTTTCCTAGTAAAAACGAAGTAACTGGTGCTACCTCACTTGGTTTTGCAATTACACAATTGCCTGCGGCTAAGGCTGGGGCTATTTTCCATGTAAATAAATACAACGGCAAATTCCATGGACTTATACAACCCACAATTCCAATAGGCTGACGCAATGTATAATTGATAGCATTTTTATCTGGCGTAAAGTGACTTTCGCTTGCAAAGTGCATAATAGCGGTTGCAAAAAATCTAAAATTATCCGATGCTCTTTTAATATCTACTTGTTTGCTTAACCAAAGCGGCTTACCATTATCATTTGTTTCGGCAAGTGCTAAGGTTTCAAAATTCTCATCAATTAAATCAGCAATTTTATTTAAGATCAAAAAACGTTTTTCCACCGATGTATTACTCCAGCTTTCAAAAGCATTTTTTGCTGCATTTATCGCTACGTCAATATCTTTAGTATTACTATTTGGTATTTGACAAAATACTTCGGCCGTGGCAGGGTTAATGCCATCAATAAATTGCCCACTTAAAGGACCAATAAAATTGCCGCCAATAAAATTTTCTAAATGATATGGTATAGTTAGGTTGATTTAACAAAAATAAGCAATTATTACGGCATAGCAATTTGGACAAATTGGTAATCCGATTACCAATTTGTCCAAATAATGTTTTATATTTGATTATGATTAAAAGAGTATTACAAGCAAAACTTTTATCGCTAAGCAAGCAGTTTCCAGTAATAGCGGTAATTGGCCCAAGGCAAAGCGGCAAAACTACTTTAGCAAAATTGGTGTTTCCAAAATACGCTTACATTAGTTTTGAAGATATTGATAATAGACGTAGAGCATTAGCAGATATGAGAGGATTTTTAGAGCAATACAGCAGCGGAGTAATATTGGATGAAGTGCAACGCATACCAGAATTGTTTTCGTACTTGCAAACACATGTAGATGCAAGTGAAAAAAAAGGAAAATTTATTTTAACAGGCTCTCATAATTATTTATTGCAAGAAAAAGTATCACAATCTTTGGCTGGCAGGGTTGCCATGTTGCGTTTACTTCCATTTAGTATTGCCGAGTTACAAGTAAGTAAAAAAATGCCTACAGATATTAATAAACTAATGTTTAAGGGGTTTTATCCAAGGCTTTACAACAGCACGGTAAAGCCACTAGATTGGTATCCGTCCTACATTGAAACCTACATGCAAAGAGATGTTAGAGAAATAAAAAATATCCCTAACTTAAATTATTTTCAAAAGTTTATGCAATTGCTGGCTGGTAGGCATGGACAGCAATTAAATTTAAGTAGTTTAGCAACCGAAGTAGGTGTAGTTCATAATACCATTGCCTCTTGGATAAGTGTTTTAGAGGCTAGTTATATTATTTATTTACTTAAACCACATTTTAACAATTTTAATAAACGGCTTACTAAAACACCCAAAATTTATTTTTATGATAGTGGTTTGGTTTGTTCATTATTGGGAATTGAAAAAGCAGAGCAACTAAATTCTCATCATATAAAAGGAGCTTTGTTTGAAGGGTTGGTAATTACAGAATTGCTAAAAGCCAGGTATAACAATGGTTTAACCAATAACTGTTATTATTGGAGAGATAAAACAGGAAATGAAGTAGATTGTATAATTGATAAAGCAGGTTCGTTAACACCCGTTGAAATAAAGTCGGGCAAAACCATTAATTCCGATTTTTTTAAAGGGATTGATTATTGGCAAAAATTAACCAATAACAAGAATAAAAGTTACCTTGTGTACGGTGGGGATGTAGAGCAAAATATAAAAAACTACAGTGTGCTTTCATGGAAAAATATATCAAAAATTAAATAACTGTTTTGGACAAATTGGTAATCTAATTACCAATTTGTCCATTTTACTAATTTTTAAAATAGCTAATTATGTCTGTAATAATGCCTTTTAATTTAAAAAAGTGGATTGATGAAAATAGAGATTTATTAAAACCCCCTGTTGGTAACTTTTGCTTGTACAAACATGCAGAAAATTTTATTGTAATGATTGTTGGTGGACCAAATAGTCGTAAAGATTATCACTACAATGAAAGCGAAGAATTGTATTACCAAGTAGAAGGTAATATTATTTTAAAAATTATTGACGATGGTGTGCAAAAAGATATTGCTATAAACGAAGGCGAACTATTTTTACTACCACCCAAAACGCCTCACAGTCCACAACGAGGTGCAGGTACTGTTGGTTTGGTAATTGAAAAAATAAGAGAAAATGAAGAAGACGGCTTTTTGTGGTATTACGAAAATTGCGGCAATAAATTGTAGCACCCAATTTTTCGAAACCAATAATATGCGTGTCCAATCTTCTTCTTCCTATTTTA
>JANNWD010000391.1:0-8580 GCA_031408315.1 Bacteroidota bacterium | reverse complement strand
GATAAAGCCGAAACAGAAATTGAACAGGCCTATTTAATAAATGAAACTGGTGCTAAAAATTTAGCACTACAATGCCAAAAGCATACTGTAAAGTTTATACACATTAGTACCGATTATGTTTTTGATGGTAATTCAACTTCTCCTATTACCGAGTTACAAACCACCAATCCATTGGGTGTTTATGGTGCATCAAAGTTAAAAGGTGAGCTAGCTGCAATAGAATACAATCCAACTGCAATAATCATACGAACATCTTGGGTGTACTCCTCATTTGGTAATAATTTTTTAAAAACCATGATACGCTTCATGAATGAGAGAGAAAGCATTAGCGTAGTAAACGATCAAATAGGCAAACCAACTTACGCTAGAGATTTAGCTAACACAATAATGGAAATAATAGATAGTTGGAAAGATGAATATGCAGGCATTTATAATTTTAGTAACACAGGCAATGCTATAAGCTGGTACGATTTTGCCTGTACAATAAAAGAAAATACTGAAAGCAGATGTATTGTAAACCCTATACCAACATCGGCTTACCCCACTGCTGCCAAACGGCCACAATATTCTGTTTTAGATACCGCAAAATTAGAAAATACATTTTCTATCTCCATACCAAATTGGCAAGATAGTTTAGAGAGATGTTTGGAGTTAATGTAAAATTAGTTTTTGCAGTTCATTCCATAAGCAAGTATTCTTTCAATTCTGTTATTCCATAAGGCTTCCTTATTTTTTGAATAACCAATTGTAATATTCACTTTATCTTTATTTACCCATGTTATTTGTATAAATTTTTTATCCATAAAGTTTGGTAAATACCCTTTTATAACATAAAAGTTTTTTACTTTGTCAATGTACGATGTCTCAATACCCAAGCCCTCTTCTTCAATATCGGCAATATCTCTTTTATAAAATAAATTGACATTAAAATTATTCTCTTTATCAATAAAAAAGCCTTGCACATCAATATAATCAAATGCATTAGGATTTGATTTTAGGATAAATTTATGTTGGGCCTTCACAACATACTCATCATCGTAGTTTTCTTTAAATTCATTTAACGGCAGTAATACACAATACGAAACTATTTCGCCATTAGTAAAAACTTGTAAACTATCAGCTATTACTTGATTTATGGATTTAATAGAATCAATTTTGCTCTTTATTTTTTCTGTAGAATCAATTTTTATGGTATCGATACTATGTTCAATACTATTTTGCTTTTTGCTGAAACAGCTAATCAAAACTAAAAAAGGTAATATGGCTATATTTTTCACATTCATTTAATTAAATGTGAATGTAAAAAAAATAAAGAAATACTACAACTTTTAAAACTTAGGACACAAACTAGCTCTATCTACATTACTAGGATAAAATCCTTTTTTAATAATACTTATTTCACTTGCACCATGGTTGTTATTAAATTTGCTGAGAGATGATAAGGTTACATCGTAACTAAACGTAAACCGAAGATTATTGGTTTCTAACCCAACCATAGGTATTGCAGCATCTTTATATCTATAATAAACACCAGCTATTAATTGCTTTTCGCCATATTCGCTAAGGTTGTAATTGGCGTTTAATCCTACTACTAAACTACTTGCTTTAGCTTGGTTGGTGTAATATACATTTGGGTTGATAATAACTCTATCCGCTACTTTTAAAATAGCATTTACAAAACCAATATGTCGCATTGGTATTCTTCCATTATTACTTAAATCGTTAAAGAAAGTTTCTTTTGGCCGGTTTACATGATGTATGGAATAGCCTGCATTAATGTAAACATTTTCTTGTGGAAAATAGGCATAGTTCATTCCGACTTGTACATCCATATAATCTACATTTGTGTTGGCAAACACTACAGATGTTGGTAAGGAATTATCAAAAAATTTACCATCGAATTGATCAGGAAATTTAAGTTTAGAAACATCTATACGTTTACTAGCCCAACCAACATTAAACCCAGCACTTAACAAACTACTATTACCCAACATTTGGTGATAAGCTATTGAGCCGTACAATTTTGTGCTTCGTAAGCTACCACTACCTACTACATCGCTTAACACTACTCCTCCAATACCTAGCCAGCCATTTTCTAATTTATCTCTAAACAATTGTGCATCGCCAAAAGCACTCATTGTTTTGTACGGAGTTGACATTATACTACTAAATTGGTTTCTATAGTTTATACCAAGTCTATAATCAGCATCGGGTATAAAACCAGTATTAGCAGGGTTTGTAGTAAGTGGAGAATTAAAGAATTGAGAAAAGTGCAAATCTTGCCCATAGCTTAACAAACTACCTGTTAAACCAACTAAAACTAATATTGGTATCTTTAAGCTTTTATACATTTTAATTCTACTATCTCAATAAATTAATATCGCCTATTTTTCGTAATTTTTTTCCATCGCTAAATTCTACATCAAGCGTATATACGTAAACGTCTGTTGCTTGTAATGCTCCTTTAAATGTTCCATCCCAACCTTGTCTTCTATCATTTGTTTCAAAAACCACTTGCCCCCATCTATTATAAATTTTCCAACTCATTTTTGCAATACCAAAGCCAAGCACTTTTACTGTGCCATTTTCGCCAAATTTACCAGGTGTAAAAGCATTAGGTACATCTAATAATGGATTTATAACAGCGGAAACTGTTAAAGGAAAAGTATCTGTGCATCCTGCAACATTATAAGCTATTAATTCGGCATTAAAAGTACCAGTTGAGTTATACTGATGAATTGGATTAACATCCGTTGAGCTTTCACTGTCTCCAAAATTCCACAAATATCTTACTGCACCAGATGATGATAAATTAGTAAAAAAAGTTCTTGTGTTTGCTTGTGGAGGTTGTACACCCCAGGTTGCAAAAGCAGTTGGTTTATTTACAACAGTAACGGTTTGATAAGCCGATGTATCACTTTTATTACAAGTATTAGCATCATTAGCAATTAATCGAACACTGTATACACCAGCATTTGGATATAGATGTGTAACCGTTGGACTACCATCGGTACTTGTTTGAGTATCGCCAAATTCCCATTTAAAATCTGTACCACCAATAGATTCATTTTTGAAAACAGCAGTAAAGGGTACACAACCAACTGTTGGTGAAGTAAATTTAGCTTGTACATTTGCCGCAATTCGTATTAACGAATCTTCAAAAATTGGGGCATTACAAAATGAACTATCGTCTACCAATAACCGAATTGTATAGGAGCCTGGGGCAGGAAAAGTGTGCCGAATATTTGGTGTAAAATTTGACCGAACCAAGGGTAAGCCATCTCCAAAATTCCATAAAAAAGTTCGGGCAGTATATTTGCTTGCATCTACAGCAGTAGAAGTATTTTGAAACTCAAACTCTAGGCTATTACAAGCACCTACTTTTGTATAACTAAAACTTGGAGTAATTTCATTATTACCTACTTTAATATTTATAAATGCTGTATCAGCCACGTTACAAGTTGATGGATCTATAGAAATAACCATTGCTCTAAATATACCAACACTATTGTAGGGATGAGTTATAAAATTAGTTGGTGCTAAAGTAGTTTCTCTTGGAGAACCATCTCCAAAATCCCAAATATATGTTTTCCCTTTTGCTAGTGTATCGGTAAACGTTACTACAAAGGGAAGGCATCCAGATGTATCAATTACTCCATCTACACTTGATTGAATACTTGCACCAACACCCGAAAAATTCATCTCTACTTTTATTACCGCTTCGTTACAAGCGGTTGAGCCATTATTTTGACGCCACACTCCGCCAGTGGTAGGAAATGGTCCTCCACCATCTCGGCAAGCACAAACTGCTTGATAAATAATTCCATTTTCATCAAACCTACTGGTGCCGCCATCAACATGATCTCCAATATTTCCTCCATTGTGGCCAAAGTGGGTACCAAATAATTGTGCATTGGCATTTTTTTCTAAAACAAAAAAGTAAAAATCACTTTCATCTGCAGCAGGTATACCCGGCAAAGGGTTTACCTCTGGCATATTAGTTGTGCCAGATGAGGAATAGCCTCTACTAACATTTATACCTCCACCCCATCCAGATACATAAACATTTTCACACCTATCTACTAAAAAAGCTGTGGGAGATAAATTAGGGTCGATTGATGTACGACCAAATATGGTTGAATAAACATACGCCGACAAGTCGGGTTGTAGTTTACTTATAAATTGTTTACTACCTGGGTTATTAAATGAAGCTGCAAATACGGGCCAATTGCCAGTTGTTGTTCCCATTATGTATGGAAACCCATTTCTATCAAATTGAACTCCATAAACTAAATCATTACCACTTGTACCAAAGTAACATGTTTTTATAATTGCAGTGCCTGTATTATTTATTTGTGTTACAAATCCATCTGTAACGCCTCCTTGGTAAGTAGCATTTATAGTATTTGTTTTATCGCCTGGTAAATTTGAGCTTGTAGTTCCGCCAGCAATATAATAGTTTTTTGTAAGCGGATTTTGTGCTAATACAAAGCAAGCATCATTACCATTTCCACCAAAAAAAGTACTAAATAAAGTTGCTGTTAATGATGCATTAAATTTAAGTATAACCCCATCTTGTGGCAATTTATTTGCACCAGATGTTCCACCACCAAAAGTTGTTTGAAAAGCCCCTATTGTTATAGGAAAATTTGAGGATTGAGTACAAGATGCTACTATTATATTACCATCTGCATCTAATATAAGTTCACTCCTTGCATCATCACCATAATTTCTTCTTGTATCATCATCTCCGGTAGGATTGAAATATTTCCCTCTAATGTTTACACCATCATCATTTGAACCTCCAATGCTTAAAGAGCCTAAAAGTGTTGCCCCATTTGAAGAAAGCTTTGATACCACTATATCATAATCTAATCTGTTAGAACGTGGTGTAACTCCTGGATAATTATTAGAATTTGATCTACCAGCAAAAATTAAATTTCCTTGAGCATCACAAATCATGCTGTGTGGTTGCTCATCTCCCGATCCGCCAACGTAAGTGGCAAATAATCTTGTACTTCCATCGGCAGAAAATTTAAAGAATGCCATATCGTAACCACCATTTGGATCTGTACTTCCACCACCGCCATAAGTTGTTTGGTATGCCCCAGGCAATACTGGATAGCCTGAACCAAAGCTAATTCCACCAGCATAAAATGTTCCGCCAGGCCCCGGTGTTGCCGTAAAACCCCAATTAGATGATGAGCTACCTGTATAAGACGAAAAAATTAAAGTAGGGTCTATTATTAGGGTTTGGTTGGGAGAATAATTTTTTACATTAAATGTAACCACATTATCTTTTACTACATACTTACAGTCAATCATTTCTTTTGTTCCTGCAACAAATTGGTAAGTGTAAGGGTACAATTCTTTTACAGTAGTAATGGATGTACCAATTAATAATTCATTATTTTTTACAGCCATACTGTTTACTCCATCGTATCGCATGGCAATAACATTTGGATTGCCCCCCGGCTTAATAATAAAATCGTATTTTAAATTATTATTTTCTACATAATAGCGTATATCTATATTTGGATAAACATTTTGGTATAATACTGCTTGATAAATTTTACAATTAGATGCCCACTTTGTTTTATCTTTACCAATAAAATAATTATTGGCTGTTGGCAATGATTTATCTGCAATTATATTACTTGTATTTCCGCCTAGAAATGTAACGGTATAAGCATGTGAACGTACATTAACGGTGGGTGTATTTTGTGGTAGAGGAATGGTGTTTTTTAAAGAATTATTAGTAGAAGTATTTGAAGTGGATATACCATGATGAAAATCGGAAATGGCTAATAAATCTACAGGATTGTGCAAATCAACAGTAAAGGCATTTTTTTCTAAATAGAAAGAACCCGTAGGAAAATCGCCACGAAATTTTATTTTATCATTCCACTGTCCTTTATTTTCAATAAACTCCATTTGGGCAAATAAATTATTTACCACAAGTAAAGCAAAAGCCGATAATAGTATTTTAGAGTATTTATTAATCAATTTTAAAAATTGTTGTTTACAATATACTTAAATAAAACCATTTTGGAAACAAATTGTTCGTCATGGTTTTGTAATAAACTAAAACTTGCCTACACTTTAATTTAGTATAAAACTAGCCGTGTATAAATTTACGAAATTTTACTCCAAACCGTTTTACCTTTTACGTATTGTAGATAATTCTTTACCATCAAATTCTCTGCCATACTAAAGTCGGGGTCGGTATCTAATATAATATCAACCTGTTCTTTTGCAGCATCTAGTATAATTTTATCTTGGACTATATTAGCCAGCTTAAAGTTTAAAATACCGCTTTGTTGTGTGCCTTCAATGTCTCCGGGGCCACGTATTTCAAGGTCTTTTTCGGCTATTTTAAATCCATCGTTGGTGGCTACCATTATCTTTAAACGTTCGGCAGCATCTTTACTAATTTTACTACCTGTTAATAATATGCAAAAACTTTGTTCTGCCCCTCTGCCCACCCTTCCTCTTAATTGGTGTAACTGCGATAGTCCAAATTTTTCTGCACTTTCTATAACCATTACACTGGCATTAGGCACATTTACGCCAACCTCAATTACCGTTGTGCTTACCATTATTTGTGTATCGTTTTTTACAAAGCGTTGCATATTGGTTTCTTTTTGATCGGTCTTCATTTTGCCATGTACCATACTTACCCAATATTTTGGTTCTGGAAAAAATGATTTTACTTCCTCATACCCTTTCATCAAATTTTCGTAATCCAACGTACTGCTTTCTTCAATTAGCGGATAAATAATATAAGCTTGTCTTCCTTTTGCAATTTCATCTTTTACAAAATCCATTACATTGGGTCTATTATTTTCATAACGATGAACGGTTTTAATAGGTTGCCTACCCGGCGGCAATTCGTCCATAACGCTATAATCTAAATCGCCATAGGCAGTTAGTGCCAACGTTCTTGGAATGGGGGTTGCTGTCATTACCAAAACATGCGGTGGAATTTTATTTTTTTTCCAAAGCAGTGCTCTTTGTGCTACACCAAATTTATGTTGCTCATCTACCACCGCAAAACCTAAATTATTAAACACCACTTTATCCTCAATAACGGCATGTGTACCAATTAAAATATGTAACTCTCCATTTGCCGCCAATTCCAAAATTTCTCTTCGTTGTTTTGTTTTAGATGAGCCAGTGAGCAATTTTATACAAATAGGTAAATCGTTAATTAATTCGGTTATGCTATTAAGGTGTTGTTGAGCTAAAATTTCGGTAGGTGCCATTAACACACTTTGAAAACCATTATCTGCGGCAATCAACATCATAAGCAATGCTACAATGGTTTTTCCGCTGCCTACATCGCCTTGTAACAACCTGTTCATTTGTTTGCCACTGCCCACATCTTTCCGTATTTCTTTTAATACTCTTTTTTGTGCATTGGTTAATGCAAAGGGTAAATGCTTTTGGTAAAATGTGGTAAATAAACTGCCAACTTTTTCAAACGATTGCCCTTTGCTAAAACGGTGCCTTGTGCTTTTTATTAACCCTAACCGTAGTTGTGCAAAAAATAATTCTTCAAACTTTAATCGACGTATGGCATGTAAAAAATGCTTTTCTGTTGCCGGAAAATGTATGTGTCTGTAAGCATCGTACCTACTAATAAATTTGTATTTGGTTAAGATAGATGTTGGCAAATTTTCGGGTACATCTTTTTCGGTTATTAGTTGTAGTAAGTTGTAGGTTAGTTTGCCAATGGCTCTGCCATTTAGCCCTTTTATTTTTAATTTTTCGGTAGATGGATAAATAGGCTCTAAAAAAGATTTTCCTGTAGCATTTTCTTTTGTGTACGTTTCAATTTCGGGATGGTTAAATTGAGCCTTGTTCATAAAAAAGCCCAACTTACCAAACACTAAATAATGCTGCCCAACTTGCAATGCTTTTTCTATCCAATTAATTCCTTGAAACCACACCATTTCAATTTCCCCAGTATCATCTTGCAAATGGGCTACCAAACGCCTTCCTCTTTTTTCTCCTACAATTTCCAAATCCATTAATTTACCTGCCACTTGTGCATATTCGTTTTGGTAACTTAAATGCCCAATTTTATCTACCTTGGTTTTATCTACATGCCTAAAAGGGAAATGGTTTAGCAAATCGTTGAAGGTAAAAATTTGCAATTCTTTACGCAACATATCGCCACGTATAGCACTTACGCCATTAATATATTCAATGGGATTATTTAATATGGTAGAGGTGAATGTGATGAGGCAAAATTAAGGAAAAAATAAAACCTCACCCCAACCCCTCTTCAGTTGATTTAGAACAGAAAGATTAATGAAAAAATTTTGCTTATTTTTTTATATTAGGATTATTTGAAAAACTTCTTGGCTTTGAAAAACTTCTCTTCCCTCCACTCCTATTACCACTTCTTTGCGGAGCAACATTATACACTGGCACTTCGCCAAACTCTGCTGGTACTGTACCTTTTGGCACTTCTTTACCAATTAATTTTTCTATTGCGGCAAGTTTGTATTGTTCTTTGGGGCTAACCAAAGTGTAAGCTGTTCCATCGGCTTCGGCCCTTGCTGTACGGCCAAT
>JANNWD010000390.1:0-9346 GCA_031408315.1 Bacteroidota bacterium | reverse complement strand
CAAAATTTTCTTGTATAAGATGACTACCTAAATTACTAGTCATTATGATAATAGTATTTTTAAAATTCACCGTTCTGCCTTTATTATCGGTTAAATGTCCATCATCTAAAACTTGCAATAAAATATTGAATACATCGGGATGAGCTTTTTCAATTTCATCAAACAAAACAACGCTATATGGTTTTCGTCTAACGGCTTCTGTTAATTGCCCACCTTCATCGTAACCAATATAACCCGGAGGAGCACCAACTAAACGGCTAACACTATGCTTCTCTTGATATTCACTCATATCAATTCTCGTCATCATTCCTTCATCTGCAAATAAATAATCGGCTAATGCTTTTGCCAATTCAGTTTTACCAACACCTGTAGTTCCTAAAAAAATAAACGAACCAATTGGTTTTTTAGGATCCTGCAAACCTGCTCTGCTCCTTCTTATGGCATCGCTTACCGCTTCAATTGCTTCTTCTTGCCCTACTACTCTTTTATGTAATTCATCTTCTAAATTCAATAATTTTTCTCTTTCGCTTTGCAACATTTTTGTGATAGGTATGCCTGTAGCTTTTGCCACATTTTCTGCAATATCTTCTGCATCTACTTCTTCTTTTAATAATCTTTTTTCGGTAGATGCATCTAGTTGTGTACTTAACGTTGCTATTAATTCTTCTTGTGTTTTTATTTTCCCGTATCTAATTTCTGCTACCAAACCATACTCCCCATTACGTTCGGCCTGTTCTGCCTTTTGTTTTAGGTTTTCAATTTCGGCTTTAGCGGTTTGCACTTTTTCTACCAATTCTTTTTCGGCTACCCACTTTGCTTTATATGTATCTCGTTGCACACTTAGGTTGGCAATTTCTGTATTTAATTCTTTCAACTTTACTTCATCATCTTCTCTTTTAATAGCTTCTCTTTCAATTTCTAATTGGCGAATTTGTCTTTCCAACTTATCTAATTCTTCTGGCATACTATTCATCTCTAACCTAAGCTTGGCAGCACTTTCATCAATTAAATCAATCGCTTTATCAGGAAGAAAACGATCTGTAATATAACGATGACTTAACTCAACCGCCGCAATTATTGCTTCATCTTTTATACGTACATGATGGTAGGTTTCGTATCTATCTTTTAAGCCACGTAAAATTGAAATAGCATCTTCCACAGTAGGTTCATCTATCAATACTTTTTGAAAACGCCTTTCCAATGCTTTATCTTTTTCAAAGAATTTTTGGTACTCACTTAATGTAGTTGCACCAATAGCTCTTAACTCTCCTCTTGCCAAAGCTGGCTTTAAAATATTTGCAGCATCCATTGCACCATCGCCACCGCCAGCGCCTACAAGGGTGTGTATTTCATCTATAAATAAAACAATTTCGCCAGCGGCATCTGTTACTTCTTTAATAACTGCTTTTAAACGTTCTTCAAACTCTCCTTTATATTTTGCACCTGCAATTAATTGCCCCATATCTAAGGCATAAATAATTTTATTTTTTAAGTTCTCTGGTACATCGCCATTTACAATACGCATTGCCAAACCCTCTGCTATAGCCGTTTTACCAACGCCAGGCTCTCCCACTAAAATTGGATTATTTTTACTTCTTCTACTTAAAATATGTAGCGTTCTTCTTATTTCTTCGTCTCTGCCAATTACAGGATCTAACTTACCAGCCCTTGCCATTTCGTTTAAATTTTTGGCGTATTTGTTTAAGGCATTATACGTATTATCCGATGTTTGAGATGAAACGGTTGAACCTTTTCGTAATTCTTTTATAGCTGCAATTAATCCTTTTTCGGTTAAGCCAGCGTCTTTTAAAATTTTTGCAGCAGCATCACTTCCTTGCACAATTGCTAATAGCAAATGCTCTACACTTACAAACTCATCGTTAAATGTTTTTAGGGTAGATGATGAACGTAGAATAACATTATTAGCATCTCTATTTAATGTTTGTGCTGCAGTGCCACCAGTTGTTTTTGGCAACTTAGCCAATGCTGCTTTCAATTTTTCATCAACATAATTTACGTTTACATTATTCTTTTTTAATAAAAAATCTATAGCAGAATCTTTATCGTTTACTAATGCTTGTAAAATATGTTCGGTTTCAATAAAGGAATGATTATCGTTAAAAGCCAATTGCTGGGCTTGTTGTAATATCTCTTGCGATTTTATGGTTAAATTTTGTAAACTCATTTTTGTTGTATTTGAATACTTAACTGCAAAAACTTATCCAGTAAAAAAAAAGCACCAAAAATGGCATTAAAAAGAGTATGCTACTGACGCAAATTCAGTCTGGATAATACCTTCATGCTAATATAGCAGTTTTTAGAATAGCAAATAAATAGCAAATAACCTACCTTTGCATTCTTTTAAATAAGACCTAAAACCTCTTAAACTAGCATGACTAGATATTTCATTACATTGTTGTTATTGCAAATTACAATTTCATCATCTGCCCAAAAAAATAAAAAATTATTTAATGGCATGTATTTACAGTGGGGTTACAATACTGAATGGTATACAAAAAGTAACATACACTTTAATACAAGCGTAAATGGCGTACCCCATAATTTTACAATTTATAAAGCAAAAGCTAGCGACAGACCAGATTTAGATGCTATTACAAAAAAACCTATTGAAGTAACTATTCCTCAATTTAATTATAGAATAGGGTTTTATTTAAACAAACAAAAAACGAAGGCTGTTGAAATTAATTTTGACCACACCAAATATATTGTAAACAACAATCAAAAATTAAGAGCCAAAGGATATATTGGCAATACTACATTTGATAAAGACACAACCTTTAGTAAAAACGATTTACAATTTGAACATACTAATGGAGCTAATTTTTTACAAATAAATTTTGTTAGGCAGTATACTGTAAAGCAAAAAAATAATCGACCACAATTTACGTTACTATGGAAAGCTGGAGCAGGAATTTTAATTCCTAAAACCGATGTTACTTTAAGTGGCAAGCAAATTGATAACAAATTTCATATTGCTGGATATTGCTTTGGTGCAGAGGGTGGCGGAAGATGGTACTTTGCAAGAAAATGGTTTTTAGAAGGAACTGCTAAAACTGGTTTTGCCAATTACACCAATTCGTTAGCATTGGATGGCGGAAAAATTAATCATAAATTTGGATATTTTGAACTGATAGGAACCGTTGGTTATGAAATAAATTTTTAAAAAAGGTTGAATACTTTTTAAAAGCCCTATTGAATGATGGGGCTTTTGTATTTTTATAAAAAAAACTAAAGTGTACGAACATAAAAAACAATCATTAGCACCAAAAACTGTTTATTTAAATCGCATTCGTACAAATGTGCTTTTTGCTACAGCTATACTTTTTATTAGTCTTGGTATTGGAGTTGTAGGTTATAAAATAACTGTACCACAATTTGATTGGTACGACAGCCTATTGAATGCCAGTATGATTTTAAGCGGTATGGGTCCAATAATAAGTGGCGATATTGTTTTAACAAATACAGCAAAAGTTTTTGCCTCTATTTATGCCTTATTTAGTGGTATTACTTTTATAAGTACTATTGGACTTATGTTAACACCTGTTGCACATCGCTTTTTTCATAAACTACATTTAGAAGATACTTAAACTTGACAGCAGCCGAAAAAAATACAACTTTTATTAAAACCCAAACACAATTATTGGGGTTTACTTATTGTGGCATTGCAAAAGCACAAATTTTAAATGAAGATGCTAAACGCTTAGAAAGCTGGTTGAACAAGGGTTTTAATGGAAATATGCAGTACATGGAAAACTATTTTGATGTACGAATAGACCCAAGCAAATTGGTTCCTAATGCCAAATCGGTTATCACTTTATTACTTAATTATTTTCCCTCAGAAAAGCAAAATGAAGAAGCACCAAAAATTTCAAAATACGCTTATTGCAATGATTATCATGAAGTGATAAGAGAAAAATTAAAAACACTTTTACAATTAATTAAAGAAGAAATTGGCGAAGTAAATGGTAGAGGTTTTGTGGATAGTGCCCCAGTGCTGGAAAGAAGTTGGGCTCAAAAAAGCGGATTAGGCTGGATTGGTAAAAACGGAAATTTAATTAACAAACAAAGCGGTTCGTATTTTTTTATTGCTACATTAATTATTGATTTGCCTTTACAATATGATGATGTAATTGTAAAAGATTTTTGTGGCACTTGTACAAAATGTATTGACAGTTGCCCTACAGAAGCTATTTTGCCTAATAAAGTTGTTGATGGTAGCAAATGTATTTCGTATTACACCATAGAGTTAAAAGATGCCTTGTTACCGAATGCCATGCAAGGCAAATTTGATAACTGGATGTTTGGCTGCGATGTTTGCCAAGATGTTTGCCCTTGGAATAGATTTTCATCTCCCAATAAAGAAATAAATTTTACACCTATACCACAAATTTTAAATTTTACAACAAACGATTGGGAAGAATTAACCGAAGAAAGTTTTAAAACCATTTTTAAACACAGCGCTATAAAGCGTACAAAGTTTGATGGAATAAAAAGGAATTTGAATTTTTTGAAAGTATAAAAAATCCCAATTACTAAAAAGTAATTGGGATTGTATTATAGAAGTATTAATACTTCATTTATCTTATTAATATGTAGATGGATTTGCTGGTGTATTGGTATTATTATTTATTTCTACTGTTGGATAAGGATAATAATTTAATCTATTTCTTTCTGCATTAGCATTAATAGCTGTAGGCGGTGCAATAGGTACGATTCTACCAAACCTTCTGCTATCTTCTAATTCCATACCACTTAAAAATAATTCTAACCTACGTTGTTTATAAATATCATTCAATAAATCGGCTGTTGTTAAAAGACCAGTATAGGCAGGTTGATTAGCACCTATACCAAAAGCATCGGTGGTTTTTGTACGTACTGCATCTAATGCTGTTTTACTTGCTGTTAAGCCAGCCCCACCTGCTCTTGCATTACACTCGGCAATTATTAAATTCATTTCTCCTGGCAAATAAACAGGTATTGGAGTGGTACTGGTTGCACCAAACCCTTTCATTAATAAATTACCGCCTACATTTCTTATATAAAAACCTACCCTAGGGTCAGTTATTGCAGGCATTGGTGCTAAGCCATTTTTTAATCCCAGGCCAGAGTCCACGGCAGCAAATACATTACCCCCAGCAGCGTTATCACCAAAGGCACTTAAGGTAAGTAAACTAAATCTAAACTCAGACTTTACTAATAAATTTACCGCTGCTGCATTGGCAATTGCTTTATTACCTGCTGTAGCGTTATACGTTGCTGTTAGCATGCTTAACATATTATTGTAACGAGCTAACAAAGCCTTTACAGTATTTTTTACATCAATACCTGCTGGCACTCTAGATAAAAATTTTGTACTAGGATTTGTGGTGGCTAAATCTACATCTACACCTTCCAGTACTTGTATCACTTTATTTATAGCTTCTTCTCTGGTATTAAATATGGCATTTACACTCGTAACTAAAGGAACTCTTTCATAAAATTGTAATAGGCTACCTATATTTAGTGCATAAAAAATACTACCATAAGCTTTTAACCCAACCTTATCACCCGGGTCTGTAGCTACTGAAAGGTTATTTAATAAAATTTCACTTTCATTTTTCCCTAACATACACTGGCTCCATAAACTACCCACAATAGAATTTACACCACTTACGGCGGCTCTGCCACCTTCTAATTCTGTTTCGGCTAGGTTCCCTGTGTTAGTTGTTCGTAATGCAAAAACACTGTATCCGCCGGCTACTGGTAAATTATAGCTTGGGCTTTGCCTCCCTATACTAAATCTTCGTTGTAAACCAGAGGCTAAATTCATTAGTGCATCTACACTTTGCGTTACACTACCCGTAGATGCTTGACTAGGGTTTATATATTCTTTATTGCAAGATGTAAATCCTGTAAATAATGTTACTGTAAGCAATACTAGTAAACTATTTTTTTTATTTAATATTTTTTTCATCTGTTTATTTTTTAGGTTCGTTAGGTGCAATTTTTATAAAATTATTTTACAAATTTGCGTACTAATTATTTTTAGAAAGATGTACGTAGAGTAATTTGATATGTTTTTGGATTTGGTACATTACCAAAATCTATTCCCCTTAATACAGAGCTATTGCCTCCTGCATTTGTTTCAGGATCATATCCATCATACGTATCAAAACTAATTAAATTACGCCCAGTTAATGTTACAGAAGCATTCTTCATAAACTTAATTACCTTAGGTATATCATATGTTAAACTTAGCTCTCTCAATTTTATGTAGGAGCCACTTTCTACTCTATACTCCTCAGTGGTATAAACAGAAAATACGTACCCTCTAGGCAATTGTCCCTTAATTTCTTTTTCTGCTAAATCACCAAATCCTACTCCTTGTCTTGTTCTTCTGTCTGCATTGAAAACTTCTTGCCCTAATGCTCCATCAAATAACGTATTTAAAGAGAAACTTTTGTACTGCAATCCTGTTCCAAAACTTACCAACCAATCGGGGTGTGGACTACCTAAAATTTTCAATGCTTGAGCCGTACCATTTAATGCAGGTAACGCTCTGCCATTAGCATCTAAAGCAATGTTACCGCTAGCATCTCTTACAAAATATCCGCCAAAAAATGCACCAGCAGGTTGACCAGCCTGTATGATGAATGTATTAACTGCACCTAATGCATTTGTTAAACTAATAGGTGCTACTTGTGTTGATTTGGTTACTAAGTTTTTATTACGGGCCAAAGATCCAAATACATTTAAAGAAATATTTTTATTTTGAATAGGCATTGCATTTATACTTAATTCCCATCCCTTATTAGTCATATTTCCTACATTTTCGTAAGTAGAGCTACCGCCAGAAGAGGGAGCTAAATTACGAAGTACTAAAAGAGAGTTTTCGATAGTTGATTTATCATAAATATTAAAAACAATATTTAATCTATTTTTTAAAAAAGATAAGTCAGTACCAACTTCTAATTCCCTTGTACGCTCTGGTTGTATTCTATCATTTCCTAAAGCAGTATTTAAATTGTATGCAGTGGATGTATTGATTGGGTTGGCAGAAAATGCCGTAAATCTATCATAAGCACCAATACCAGTAAGGTTACCAGCAATACCCCAACTTGCTCTAACACGGGCACTAGTTACTATTTTACTTAAATTGCCTTTTTGCCAAAAACTAAAATCGCTTAAATTTATTGCTGTACTTAATTTCGGATAAAAGAATGTTCTTGAATCTTTAGGGAAAACAGTGCTACCATCAATTCGACCGGCAGCAGTTACAAAAACTAAATTATTGTACCCCAAAGTTTGTTGTAAAAAGCCACCAAATGTTTGTATTTGTGCACTTCCATAACGGGCTGGTGTAGTTACAGCAGCACCATTAATAGTAGTTATGCCATTCAACAAATCTTCACCTTCTGCAAAAAAAGTGGTGGTTTTAATGTATTGATGATTAAAACCTGCTGCAGTTGTAGAAGAAAATTTACGATAATTAGAATTATAACTTGCGTTTAAATCATTATTAAGTTGTAAGGTATTAATATTTGCGTTTGAGGCATAACCAGTTGGCCTGTTACCCGTAGCCACATTGTTAGAAACGCCGTAAGCATACCTTTTTATATAACTAACGCCTTCTTGTGCTGTATTATCTACCCCAATAATATAATCGATAGTTAAATTTTTAGTAGGCTTAATTTTAAATTGTAAATCGCCTGTTAATCTATTAACAAAGTTTTTAAAATCCATTTCGTCTAAACCACTAATTGGATTAATTCTTGCCCAATCTACGCCAGCTAAATTTCCTCCAGCATCACGTTTTTTAATATCAAAAACATTGTTAGTAATATTCATGGAATTTATTGGGCTGGTAAATACATTGCCATTAGGTTTTTCATTAGCAAGGCTGTTAGCGTAAGCCAAACCACCCGAAACGGTAAGGTATTTAGAAACATTTTGCTCTATTCTAGTTTTAAAATTTATTCGTCTAAAATCAGTATTTCTAATTATCCCCTCATTTTTAAAATAGCCACCACTAAAATAATATTTTGTTTTATCGGTACCACCAGATAAGGCTAAATGATTATCGGTACCAATTCCTGTTTGAAAAATATCATCTTGATAATCGTATCGTTGCACATCTACCAAATCAGTTGCAAACGTCCTTGTAATACCATCATTTGGCCTTATGTAAGCAGGAGCTATTATACCTGTATACCCTTGTGCAACTGTTGGTGCATTGCTAATTAAGCCTAACGCATAAGGTTGACCGTTATTAGCAAAGTTTTTTACCCCAAACATTTTACCATGCTTAGATACATAAACTTTTTTACGTAATTGATTACTAATAACACTAGTACTAAAATCAACCTTCATTTGTCCATTTTTGCCTTTTTTTGTAGTAATTAACACTACTCCATTACTAGCACGGCTGCCATAAATGGCAGATGCCGCAGCACCTGGTATTACATCAATTTTTTCAATATCATTTGGGTTAAAATCTGCCATACGATTAGTACCAATTGCAGATTCTCTTCCTGCATCGGCATAAATACCGGTAACATTAGTAGTGTTATTATTTACAACCACTCCATCTATAACATACAAAGGTTCTGCAGATCCTGAAATGGTGCTTGTTCCTCTCATACGAATACTTATACCACCAGCAGGGTCGCCACTTGTTTGTGTAATTTGAGCACCTGGTATTTTACCTTGCAAAGCGGCTGTAATGTTTCCGCTACCTGTGTTTTGCAATTGTTTGTTACTAATAGTATTAACGGTGTTACCTAGTTGCTTTCTTTTGGCAGATAAAGACGATCCTATTACCACTACTTCATCAAGCCCTAAAGGATCGTTTTCTAAGGTAGCATCAACTGTATAATTGCCAATAGCAGTTACTGTAATAATTTGTTCACTAGTTTTTGATCCTACATTACTAAAAATAATTGTTTGTGTGCCTGCTTTTACATTTACAGTAAATTCATATGTTCCATCTGCATTTGTAGATGTACCTGAATTGTCGTTTTTTATAGCTACCGAGGCATTGCCTATTCCCTTTCCGCCTTTATCGGTTACCCTGCCACTAATTTTTACTTGTGCTATACTAACAATAGCAAATAGGTTAGTTAATAAAAAGAGAAATAGCAATTTACTCATGCTCCTCTTTTTTAAAATGTAATTTTTCATGTTGCAATTTTTGTTTGTTTGATAATAGATATTTATAAAATTTGTATATTTTTTTGTTTGTAAGGTAATAAAATTGGCGATGTACTCTCTAGCTCTGTTATTAAAACATCAATTTGGTTTGTGTTACATACTTTAATTGATTGTGTGGTATTTATTTTTTCGGAAA
>JANNWD010000389.1:0-19296 GCA_031408315.1 Bacteroidota bacterium | reverse complement strand
CTATGTTTGCTATAAGACCAAGTGGTGGGTTTCTATCAACATCTTCGGATATGATTAAATGGGAGAAAGTATTAAGAGAGAAAAAGCTTATTCTTCAAAAAGACAATTGGGAAAAACTATGGCAACCGTTTATTAAAACTTCTGATAAAGCAAGTTCAAAAAATTATTATGGTTTTGGATGGGTAATTGATGAATACAATGGACACAAAATAATTGAACATGGTGGTGCAAATATTGGGTTTAGATCTGTATATACACGTTTTGTGAATGATGGCCTTACAATTATCATTCTCACTAATACAGATGAAGCAAATCCACGTGTTATTGCCAACTCTCTTGCTGATTATTATTTCAGAAAATAACAACACTTGCTAACCGTATTGAAAATTTTAAAGTCGAATCAGTTGGATAGCACACTGGTCTCTTTGCCTTGCTTCGATACCTGCAACGGCAACCTTGGGCTACCTGCAAAGGCGAACAACGCACTATTTGCCTTGCTTCGATACCTGCAACGGCAACCTACCTGCTGCGGCGAAGACAATTCTCTCATTTTTGGTTATTAACATATCTCCACAACCTGTTAAAGATGTTATACATATAATAAAGAAGGTATGTTGATATTTACTTAACAAATTCATAACAAAATTATTTAATATAATTAATTGGTAATCTCCATAAATACCGCTGATATGTAGGCGCCAAATCAGGAAGTCTTTTTTCGACCCATGCTCTATGATCAGCTAACGAACCAATACTTTTTGAGTCATAAACACAAAGTATCATATGTTTTCCATCATTAGTAATTCTCATACTAAAGTCAAAAGACCCCAAAAAATTTTCGGCGGAAAGGGGCTAAATGTCATAATTATCTGAAAATAAACACCTAAAAATTGTAGGATTAGGCTCATCGTATAAATTCAAATTAATTTTTTTATCAAGAATATCTTTTGATAAAAATTTGCCACCTAGGCCAATTACTAAATCCCTAATAAATATTTCATTTTCTGTCTGAGGGTACTCAACTAAAAGAATATTCCGTTCAACCCCAATTATAAATTTATAGAGCAAGAAATAATTTCCCACCATTGAATGTCGTAGCTGCCATTCTTCAGTTCCTTTTTTCAAGAGATAGACAAAACTAACATCATCGTTTGTATCTGTCAAATCCTCGACTTCAAAATATTTTAATAATTGAAAAAAAGCATCTTTACCACCATCCCTATCATACACTTCGTTTACAAAAAATAGGCTTGGTTGCTCAAATGATTTATAGCGTAAAAGAATATTTTTTTCTATTTCAGCCATATTATCAAAGTTTTTCTTTTCCAGATGGGTGTCCATGCATTTTAGTTTTATTTGCGTTGCTTTTTACTTTTACTTTTGTTTGTGTTCCTCCATTTTTCCCAGTGCCAATTGAGACACCAAAATCATATTCTTTTGTAACAGCTCCGGCCTTATCAACTTGTATTGTTTTACCTTTCTTCCATGCAATTTTGGTAGCCATTTCGCCAGGTTTTTGACCGTAAAATGCTGACGTAGGTTTACCTTGTTTGATTCTATTTTTATATTGTGGTGTGCCCGGAACATGCCCTGTTTGTTGCTGAGTATTTATTTCGGGAGTAGCAGTATTTGATTCAGCAGCTTTAGTATTTCCACCATTAGCAGCAGTCGCTTGTTTATTTGTAGCATTACCTGTACTTGTTTTAACTTGCTTAGTTTGTGCATATTTTGCACCTGCCATTTTCCATGCAACATCATCAATATATCCATTCCGAACATCGTTGTTCACTTTGGCATCCATAGGAGTGTTATCAAAATCCTTCAACTCAACACCCGTTACACCATCTAAAATACCCAAATATGTTTTTCGGGTAATAGTTTCATCGTAGGTGATTGTAGCTCTTTCAAGTAATGCAACATCCATGCGTTTAGAGTCCTCATGATGAATTACATACTCCACCCTAGGATTTTTAGTAGCTTTTACAGTATGAAAAATTCCAAAAAAGCCACCACCAAAACCCCAATCGGGTGTATATTCGGTAAAATCCTGAGCCTTCCCATCATACATTGGAGTTAAAACTGGACTTCCTTGGGCATCTAATGTAAAAGAGTAATGATATTGTTCCAACCCATCTAAATCTATTGCTTGTATTGGGGTGTTACTTGCAAACTGATACGGTGTTAATTCTGGATATTCATCTGTAATTGGGTCAACACTTAAAAACCTCCCCAACCTCACATCATAAATCCTCATCCCATAATCTTGCACCCCTTAGCCAGCATCCTTATCATTTTCCTTTCCATTAAACCCATACCTGTAGCTGCTATTAACGGAGTATTTGCGGTTAGGCATATTCATCCCAAAGGGATAGTAACACAATTTTACCTAACCCAATACCACAGCCTTCATCAAAGAACTTTTAATATTGTAATTTATACCATATTTGCCAAAAAATGGTATAAATTGATGCTATTATTTTATCAATTTTACAATATAGTTGTTTTAAAACATTTGTTCCGCAAAGTATAAACCTAGTTTCTTAATTCGTAAAAAACAACCAATAACAACCATTATTTTTGCCTATTGGCAAAACAGTTAAATATAGCATTAGTTGGTAACCCTAATAGTGGCAAAAGTTCGTTGTTTAATGAGCTTACAGGCTTAAACCAAAAAGTAGGAAATTTTCCTGGCGTAACAGTTGATAAAAAAACGGGAGTTTCAAAAATTAATGCCGAATTATCGGTAAATATTATTGACTTACCTGGCACTTATAGCCTTTATCCAAAACGTACCGATGAATGGGTGGCGTACAAAGTTTTAATGCAGCAAGATGAAGAGGTAAAACTAGATATGGTTTTGTTGGTGGCAGATGCTAGTAATTTAAAACGCAATCTTTTATTTTGCTCTCAAATTATAGATTTAAAAATACCTGTTGTAGTGGCACTTACTATGATGGATTTGGCCAAACAAAAAGGTACACAAATTGATATTGCTGGGTTAGAAAGAGAATTAGGCGTTCCTATTATTCCCATAAACCCTCGAAAAAATAAAGGCATACCGCAGCTTAAAAAAGCTATTGAACTTGCCGAACAAAATTTACATATAGCACCCTACAAAGATTTTATTGATAGCAATACTTTAGCAGAAAAAGCTGTTGCAGCTATGCAACAGTATTTGCCAAGCTTAAGCAAATACACCGCTATTCATTATTTAATAAATCATGAAAATTTTTTGTTAGATAAAAAAACACAAGATGATATTGAGCAGATTGAAATAGACACAAAGTTTAACCCAACCAAAACACAGGCAGAGGAAATAATGCAACGCTACAGCCGCATTAAACACATAATGCAGCAAACAGTTGTAGAAACCGATCCATTACAAAAAGCATTATTTACCGAAAAGTTAGACAATATTTTATTGCACCGTACTTGGGGCTATTTAATTTTATTAGCTGTACTTTTTATTTTATTTCAAAGTGTATTTTTTATTGCACAATTTCCAATGGATTGGATTGATGGTGGCTTTAGTAAAATGAGCAACTGGCTTACAACTGTATTGCCTAGTGGATGGTTTACCGATTTATTTGTAAACGGAATTTTAGCAGGCCTAAGTGGCATACTAGTTTTTGTACCCCAAATAATGATTTTGTTTGGGTTAATAACTATTTTGGAAGATACTGGCTATATGGCTAGAATAAGTTTTTTAAGTGATAAGCTAATGCGTAAAGTTGGGCTTAACGGCAAAAGTGTAATGCCTATGATTAGTGGCTACGCCTGTGCCGTACCAGCTATTATGAGTGCAAGAAATATTGAAAATAAAAAAGAACGACTGCTTACTATTTTAATAACGCCGTTAATGAGTTGCAGTGCCAGATTACCAGTGTATACAATTTTAATTGCCTTGGTTATTCCATCAAAATTTTATTTAGGGTTTATTAGTTTACAAGGCATGGTAATGATGTTACTGTATTTGTTTAGCACTTTTATTGCCTTACTAGTATCGTACATTTTAAAATGGTTTATAAAAAGTACCGAACGTAGTTTTTTTATTTTAGAATTACCTATGTACCGCAGCCCTCGTTGGAAAAATGCATTGCAAACTATGATTGAAAAAGCAAAACTATTTGTATTTGATGCTGGTAAAGTAATTATGATAATAAGCATACTACTTTGGGGTTTAAGCACCTACGGACCAAAAGATAGAATGGCAGCGGTTACAAAAAAATACGACTCACTAGTTATACTTAATCCTACACTTGCCCAATCGTTTAATAAAGAACGCAACACGGCATTACTAGAAAGCTCTTATGCTGGTATTTTAGGTAAAGCAATTGAGCCTGCCATAAAACCGCTTGGCTACGATTGGAAAATTGGTATTGCACTCGTTACTTCTTTTGCCGCTAGAGAAGTATTTGTTGGCACAATGGCAACATTATACAGCGTTGGCGAAGATACTAGTGACAATACGTTAAAACAAAAAATGGCAGCCGCCATTAAAAGCGATGGCACTAAAGTATACAGCCTTGCAACTGGCATATCTTTAATGATTTTTTATATGCTTGCTATGCAATGTATGAGTACATTAGCTATTGTAAAAAGAGAAACTAAAACTTGGAAATGGCCCATTTTTCAATTGATTTATATGACAGGATTGGCGTATGTGTTGAGTTGGGTTGCGTATACTATTTTTAAATAAAAAAAAGATGACACCTTTTGAAAAGATGTCATCTCTGCGGTAAACCTCCTACCAATCCACCGCATAACTAATTTTATTTTTTACTTGCGGATAAATTTGTCTGTATAATTCATTTAATACTTCTTCTTTTGTGGGTTGATTATAATTTCGGCTATTCATTAAATTCCAATCGCTGCTACTTAAAGCCCTGTTGTCGCCACTATAAGTCGCTGTTTCTTGTTGCCAACTATAATTATCGTTATAGCTTCCGCTGGTAACATATTTTCTTGTATTAGCATCTGTGATATTTACATCCATTTCGCCTCTTGCAGTAAATGATTGACGATTGGTGTATATAGTAGCATATACTGTTTGATAAATTATTCTACCAGCTGTATCTCTGCCAGTTTCTATTTGTTGGCTAACATTTCGTTGGCTTGTATAAGTTTGTGGCCTTGGAATATCTAAATTTCGTAACGTTAAATTAACCACCCAATCTGGCTTTACATTATCTCTTCTTGCTTCCCATTCGGTGTAAAATCTTGCAGGGTATCGGCTACTATTTTGTCCACCTAATTCTCTTACCAAATTTTGTTGAAAATATTCGTTGCTATAATTATAACCCGTATTGCCCCAGCCTGTGTTAAAGAAAAACGAATTGTCTTGCACAGGATTTATCAATACATTTATAGTGGCAGCATCAAACGCTTCTTGCATTTTTGCTTTTGCATCGCTATAATTGGCTACTAATTTATCTGCCTTTTTAAAATAGCTATACGCTTTTTTTATTTCATCTCTATTTTGGTTTTGCATTAATTGCACAGCATTATTGTAATAATCTTCTGCAGCAGTTTGCTTAGTATTGTAAATGTCATTTTGATAATTTACAGCAGTTACTAAACTATTTGCAACATTTGAACCTGAAACAGCTTCATAAATTTTTTGTAATGCAGCATATTCATCTACAATTTTATCCCAACGGGTAATCTCTTTGTAAGTAGTATATTTAGTTACTTTATTAATATGTAGTTTGGTTACATTATCAAATACAATAGGCAAAGCTTTTAATGCATCAGCATCGTTGGGGCTTTTGTTTAATTTTTTTACAATATCAAATAAGGTTCTGTCTTCATTTCCTCTTTGTAAATAATCTTTACTGGTTTTACAGCTTGTAAAAACAATGGCTAAAAGTAAAAATGGTAAAATACGTTTCATAATTTGTTTCCTCCTTTTGTATATCTATTATCAATAGCAATACCAATATATTCATAAGGAAATATGTTGTACATATTTTAACATTTACTCACTTTCCCACATAAATATCTTGCTAAATTATTACCATTTACTTTACTTTTTTTACCATTTGTACAAATAAAAAAATAAATTATTTTTATAAATTATTGATAATCTTCATTTTAGTTATATTTTACTGCCCACTACTATAAAAAATATGGTATTATGTGTTGCATAGTACTAAAATAGTGTTATCTTTGTGTAGCAATTGAGAGAAACCGGTTTTTTACAATTGCAAAAAGTATAGCCATGATTTAAAAAATTATTTCGAAAAAATTTCATCTCTCCCTCTCCTGTTGGAGAGGGTTGGGGTGAGGTTAAAAAAGTAAAGCCATGAACATTGATAACACAGCCAGTCAAATGCGGAAAGGAGTTTTGGAGTTTTGCATCTTATCCATAATAAAACAAGGGGAAGCATACCCTTCGGATATTATTGATAAAATGAAGGCGGCCAACCTTAATATTTTTGAGGGAACACTTTATCCGCTTTTGACAAGGCTTAAAAACGCAGAACTGCTAACCTACCGTTGGGTAGAAAGCAACAGTGGACCACCACGTAAATATTTTATGCTAACCGATAAAGGAGCCGAGTTTTATAAAGAATTAGAAGCTACTTGGTTTGAACTTGCCAATGCAGTAAAAGCCCTTACCGATTTAGAACAACAACATTCATTTAACAACAATCCAGATAATAATCAGGATAACAACTTCAACAACGCTTAATAAAAAAGTATAGCCATGATTTTATTAAGTACCAACTTAACTAACGAAACAAAAATTTAAAAGCCATGAAACAAGTAATAAATATAAACTTCCAAGGTAGAGTAGTACCAATAGAAGTTACCGCTTTTGAGTTACTTAAAAATTATACCGAAAGCTTAAACAAACACTTTGCTAATGAAGAAGGCAAAGACGAAATTATTAACGATATAGAAAGCCGTATTGGAGAGCTTTTTCAAGAAAGAATTAAAAATGGTGCCACTTGCATTACAGATGATGATGTAAATGCAATTATTAAAAGTATGGGCAGGCCAGAAGAGTTTGCCGATATGGATGATACTGCTTCAACTTCATCTTCAACTAATAATAATACACAACAAGAGCAAGGAAACACATCATCATCTAACCATACAAACCAAACGGATAGCCGCCGTTTGTATAGAGATGAAGAAAATAAAATACTTGGTGGTGTATGTGCTGGTATTGGCAATTATTTTGGTATAGATGCTTGGATACCTCGTATTTTATTGATAATAACTGGTGTTGGTTTTATTGCCTATTTTATTCTTTGGGCATTTTTACCAAGCAGTACTAATAAAGTAATTGGTGGTGTACGTAAGAAATTATACAGAGATAGCGATGATAAAATTATTGCTGGCGTATGTAGCGGTATTGGTAATTATTTTGGCATAAATGCCTGGATACCTAGAGTATTATTTTTATTGCCTTTAATAACTTACGTATTAGGTAGAGGCCGTTGGGGAAGCTTTTTTGATATTGGCGATTTAATAAGAAATGCACTTAGCCCAGGCTCTTTAATTATATACATTATTCTTTGGTTGGTAATACCAGAAGCCTTTACCACAGCCGAAAAGCTAGAAATGAAAGGCGAAAAAGTAGATATAGATTCTATTAAAAATAGTGTAATGGAAGAAATGAAAGGTGTACAAAGCCGTGCCGAAAAATTTGGTAAAGAGGCTACAGCTTTTGCAACATCATCTGCTCAAAAAATAAATAACGAAGTAAGCGGTATTGCAAAAAGAAATAGAAGCGGTTTGGGAGATGTTATTGCACTAGTTTTTAAAGCGTTTGCTTATTTTATTATTGGTAGTATTGGTATTGCGTTAATTGTAGGACTGTTTTCGGCTTCAATTGCATCAATTGGTTTATTACCGTTAAAAGATTTTGTTGTAAGAGATGGATGGCAAAATGTTTTAGCATGGGGTACACTTATATTTTTTATTTTACTACCATTAATTGGGGCATTAACGTGGATTATTAGACGAATAGCTAAAACCAAAGCAAATAGCAAAATTATTAGATGGGGTTTTGTTGCAGGATGGACATTGGGTTGGATTTGCTTTTTTGCTTTTTGGAGTGTGTTATTCAGGGATTTTAAATATCAAAATAAGGTAGATGAAGATGTTTATTTATCTAACCCTATGGTAAGCCAATTAGAAATTAGTAGCACACAAAGCACGGCTAAATATTACGGAAAAAGATGGTTAAAAATTGAGCCGTTTAATTTGCTAAATGAAGATAGTGCCCTTGCTCCAAATATTCAAGTACGAATAAGAAAATCAAGCAACGATAGTTTTAAAGTAGTAATGAGCAGAGTATCTAACGGGTTTGATAAAAGTGAGGCATTAAATTTAGCCCAAAAAATAAATTTTAACCTTGCACAAAAAGATAGTTTACTGGTTGGCGACAAAGGTTTTGTGGTAAATAAAACCGATAAATTTAGAAATCAGCATTTGATACTTACTGTATATGTACCTGTAGGTAAAAAAATAAAAGTAAACAGAAATTTTGGTGGTTGGAATAACGTAGAGTTTGATGGTCCATGGGTAAATGAAGATAGTAAAAATGAGTATTGGAACGAAGATTATGATAGCTATCAACATAATTGGGAAAAAGGAAAAACCTATTTAATGAAAGAAGATGGCTTGTATAATTTAGATGGTGAAAGTACCAATGGATATAAAAACGGAAAAACTAAAGTAAATATTGGCCCCAATGGTGTAATAGTTAAAGATGGTGATATAGATATAAACATTGGTCCTGGTGGTATAAAAATTGAAGATGGTGAGCAAGATAATTATAGATACAATAACAATACAACTTCTACAACACAAGATTCTGCAACTAGAAAAATAGAAATTGAAAAAGCGAAAGTAAAAGACTCTTTGCTAAAAATTAAGGAAAGAAACAATAAGCTTAATCAAGATGTTGATAAGCAATTAGAAAAATTAAGTGGTGGAAATTTACTACCAGAGGTTCCACTTTTTATTCCTATGACTAAGTTTTTATAACAGATCCAGTAAGAACACTAAATTAAACTTGTTTCAATAGTTAAGTTGAAGTTGAAACCAACACAGTGCTGCCTTTTTGGGCGGCACTTTTTCGTCGGAACGCTTTCTGCGGTCTGACGATAAAAGTGCCTTGAGACGTCTATAAACATTAATTCCTTAAATTTGCATTCTTAAAAACTTGTCATAAAATATCACAAATGAAAAATACTCCTTTTACAGAAAAACACATTGCCCTTGGTGCAAAAATGGCTGAGTTTGCTGGATACAACATGCCCATTTCATACACAGGTATAAATGATGAACATGCTGCCGTACGTAATAATGCAGGAGTGTTTGATGTAAGCCACATGGGAGAGTTTATTTTAAAAGGTGAAAATGCACTTGACTTAATACAACGAGTAACTACAAACGATGCTAGTAAATTAAAAAATGGTCAAGCACAATACAGTTGCTTACCTAATAACGATGGTGGAATTGTAGATGATTTATTGGTGTATTGTTTAGAAGAAAATAAAAGTTACATGCTTGTTGTAAATGCAAGTAATATTGAAAAAGATTGGAATTGGATTCAATCTTTTAACATCCCTTCTTTAGAAGGAAAGGGGGAAGTTGTAGAGATGCATAACATTAGCGATAAAACTTGTTTGCTTGCCATACAAGGACCAAATGCTACAAAAATTTTGCAAAGCCTTACCGAAATGGATATAATGAATTTAAAATATTACACATTTACCAGAGGCAAATTTGCTGGTGTAAATAATGTAATTGTAAGTGCTACAGGCTACACTGGTAGCGGTGGTGTAGAAATTTATTTTCAAGACGAAAATGATAATGGCTCAAAAATTTGGGATGCCATTTTTGAAGCTGGAAAAACAAGCGGCATAAAAGCAATTGGCTTAGGTGCAAGAGATACCTTACGTTTAGAAAAAGGCTTTTGTTTATATGGTAACGATATTAATGATACCACCAGCCCTTTAGAAGCAGGCTTAGGTTGGATAACAAAATTTACTAAAGACTTTACCAACAAAGCGTATTTTGAAAAACAAAAAGCAGAAGGCGTTACTAAAAAATTAGTAGGTTTTGAAATGGTAGAAAAAGGTATTGCTAGGCATGATTATGTTATTAAAAATTTTGACGGACAAGTTATTGGCAATGTTACATCTGGTACACAGTCTCCATCATTAGGTAAAGCTATTGGTATGGGTTATGTTGAAAATAAATATGCAGCCATTGGCTCAGAAATTTATATACTTATTAGAAATGTATTTGTAAAGGCTGTGGTGGTAAAAGTGCCGTTTGAGTAAGAGATAATTTTTTAATTAATAATAGGCAATGAAGAGTTTTAAATTACTACTAATTTGTTTTATATACTTTGGCAAAAGTTATGCTCAACAGATAGTTGTAGAAATTACAAAAGAAAAGAAAACTATTATTACTAAAGTTGAAGTCATAGGTTTTGAAGAAGGAGATTCTTCGTATGTGAAAACCCTTAAGAAAAATATTATCGAATCAATTGGGGATGGTATGGATATTAAGAAAGGAAAATATACTGTTTTAGTAAAATTTATTGTATCCAAAGATGGTAGTTTATCTGATGTTATTTGCGTAAATGATCCAGACTTTGGAATATGTGAAAAAGTAGTACAGGTAGTTAAGAAATCTAAAAGTTTGAGATATAGGCCTTCTGAGCCAATTCAAATAAGAGAATTACCTTCAATGAAAGTACAATAGACACAAAGTATTCGAGTAATTCGTAAAAATTAGTGTAATAAAAAATTTAATCAATTATCCATTAACTAATGCCTTCTATTCACCTCACCACATTTATTGCAGCACCAATACAACGGGTTTTTGATTTAAGCCGTAGCATTAATCTGCATAAAATATCTACAGCACATACCAATGAAGAAGCTATTGCTGGTATTACATCTGGTTTAATCAATAAAAACGAAACAGTTACTTGGAGGGCAAAACATCTTTTTAAAACAAGAACATACACTAGTATAATTTCCGAAATGCTATCGCCCAATTTTTTTGTTGATGAAATGCAAAAAGGCGATTTTAAAAGCTTAAAGCATGAGCATCATTTTAAACAAGTAGATAATGGTACTATAATGATTGATATTTTAAACTTTGAAAGCCCTTATGGTATTATTGGTAAGTGGTTTAACAACATCTACCTAAAAAATTATTTGCAAAAATTTATTGTACAACGTAATGTGGTAATAAAACAATATGCCGAAACCGAAAAGTGGAAATCAATTTTAAGTTAATAGTAACCAACTAATAACCACACTCAACCACCCAGTAAAGAAACAACAATTTAAATATTTGTTGCAGCTAGTTTAGCATCTTAATGCTAAATATGTCAATCAAACATCTTACTTCAAAAAAAATTATTCCTTTATTACTTGCATTGTTTTTTGCAAATAACATTACAGCACAAAGCCTTGCCATTAATACCGATGGCAGTACAGCAAATGCCAGTGCCTTGTTAGATGTAAAATCTACCACCAAAGGGTTATTAATACCACGGCTAACCAACGCACAAAAATTAGCGATTGCAGCACCTGCAACAGGGCTATTAATTTTTCAAACTGCACCTGATAGTATTGGCTTTCATTATTACAATGGTAGCCAATGGCTGTATCTTTTAAACAATGCAGCCGATAGTTTAAGCTGGAAAACAAACGGCAACACTATTACCGATAGTAAATTTATTGGTACATTAAATGATAGTGCTATCCGTTTTAGAATCAACAATGCACCAAGTGGTTTTATAGATTCTATTTCATTAAGTACCGCCATTGGTTATAAATCTTTACTTAATCAAGATGCTGGGCCGCTGGGTAATACAGCCTTTGGCTACAAAACACTTTTAGCAAATACAAGTGGGTTTTATAATACGGCAATTGGCTTTAATGTTTTAAGGGACATCATAAGCGGATATGCAAACACAGGCATTGGAATGGAGGCGTTACGTCGTACAATAACTGGCAGTAGCAATGTGGCTATTGGTGTAAGAGCTTTAGTAAGTAGTAAAAATTCTTTTTACCATACTGCTATAGGTAATGGAGCCTTGTTTTCTGATACCGCTGGGCAGTATAGTGTAGCTATTGGCGACAATGCTTTGGCAAACAATGCAAGAAGTATTGACAACGTGGCCATTGGTGCTTATGCGTTAAACCTGGATAGTGCAGGCGTTTACAATACAGCAGTAGGCACCAGTGCATTGCGGTATAATAAATTGGGATCTCAGAATGTAGCAGTTGGTACAATTGCTGGGCTCAATAATACAACTGGTTACAATAATACATCGGTAGGTTTTGCAGCACTTGCTACTAACAAAACAGGCTTTTTTAACACGGCGGTAGGCGCTTATGCCTTATCCGCTGATAGTGCAGGTAATCATAATACAGCAATAGGCTATCTGGCATTATCTAATAATAAAACGGGATTTCAGAATGTAGCTGTTGGTAATGTTGCCAGCGAAAATAATGTATCAGGTCATGATAATATTGCAGTTGGGGTGTCAACATTGTTTATGAATAAATTCGGTAATAATAATACAGCAATAGGCTTGTCGGCATTACGTGAAAATGTAAATAGTAGTGACAACATTGCTATTGGTCTTGTTGCCTCCTATAATTTACAAACATCATTTTTTGGGGCAACAAATTATGGAAGCGTAAGTATTGGGAATAATGCAATGTATAGGTGTAAAAGCTGTGCTGCCAATATTGCAATTGGTGCTAACTCTTTATATAATGATACCACAGGTGTAGATAATATTGGTATAGGCTACCAGGCTTTGGGCTTTACATCTAACGGCTATGGCAATACAGGTATTGGGCAAAATTCTGGCATTGGTAATAAAACTGGTATTGGTAATCTAAGTTTAGGCTCGTTTTCGGGTGTAACTAATGTAAGTGGTAATTATAATATTGCTATCGGCAATAGTGCAGGCTCCAACCAGGCTGCTGCCAGTAATATGATAGCCATTGGCTACAATGCCGGCAAGGTAGGTGGTAATACAAATTCAGTTGAAATTGGCAATACCAGTATGCTTTGGATTGGCGGACAAACTGGTTGGTTTAATTACAGCGATGAACGAATAAAAGAAAATATTAACTACAACAACGTACCCGGTCTGGCCTTTATAAAAAAACTGCAACCTGCCACCTACTACTTTAATATTCACAAACAAAACAAATTATTGGGTATAGCCGATACCATTAATTGGGAGGGCAAATACGATATTGAAAAAATACAGCAAACTGGTTTTATAGCACAACAGGTTGCACAGGCTGCCAAAGACTTAAATTATAATTTTAGTGGTGTACAAGCACCCATAAACGGCAAAGGCTTATACAGCCTGCAATACAGCAGTTTTATAATACCCATGGTAAAAGCTATTAAGGAAGAAGATGAACGAATAGAAAAATTAGAAATAGAAAACAATAAGCTGCAAAAAGAAATACAAGAGTTAAAAAAAGCGGTAAACAATTTAATACAAATACAAAATGAAAAAAAGTAGTTTAATAATTTGCTTGTTTTTTTTAGTAGCCTGCACACATGCACAAAGCATTGTAGGCTCTTGGAAATGCCTGAGCAATGTGTTGGTAAATGCCGATGGTAGCAAGCAAGACCTTTGGAAAAATATAACCAGTGCCTTTGCCTGTGCTGCTGATATGCAATATGTGTTTGATGCCAACGGCACACACTATATTAAGGCAGATAAAAAATGTGCCATAATTGCAAAAATGGGTAACGCTACTTGGAGCCAGAGTGGCAAAATAATTACCCTTACCTCAACAGCCGATAAAAAAGCCACCGCCACCACCTACACACCAGTATTTGCAGGAAACATACTTACGCTTACACACACATATACACCAGCAGAAAAAAAACAACTTGGTATTAAAACTGAAAAAATAATACTCACTTATCAACGATTATAAAATGAAAAATTATAAAATAAAATTATTTTTTATAGCACTAATGTCAATTTTTTTAGTACGATGCAATAATGCACCAAATGCAACTTCATCTACCAATAAAAAAGATTCAATAGCTACAACCATAAAAAAAGAGGTAATAGAATTACCTACACATACAGATGATGGAAAACCTTTCTTCTCTCTATTATATACTATTAATGGTAAAGCACAATTAAATTTTACTTCCGATAAGCCCCTTGTTTTTTTAGGCGATAAAAATATGGTAGTGCAACTAGACTCATCTCATCATTTATTAAAAAATGGTGATATGCTAAACATTTATATCAACGCAAAAAAAGAAGGGGCTTATACTATTGTACAATCTAGTGCTGGTAAAGATAGTGCTACAATGATTTTATCTTTTACACAGCCAGATAGCTACGTACCTTCTTTTAGCCCAACAAGTGGCAAAGTATCCATTACAAAAATGACAGATAAGATATGTAGTGGAACTTATGAAGCAGCGGCAAAAATTGGTAACGATAAAATGGTTTTAAAAGGCTCATTCTTTAATGCTTCAATTAATTAACATGCAAAAAAGTATTTGTGTTATTGTTTTATTGCTTTGTTTTAGTACAAGCAAAAGCCAGTTTTTAAAAAAAATAAAAAACGCTGTACAAGCTGGTGCATCCAATGCCGTACAAGGCAAAGCGTATAGCGAAGCAGATAAAGCTGTAAACAATCTTTTATCTACCAATAAAAAAAAAGAAGAAAAACCTGTAGAACAAACACAAAGCAATACACCAGCACCTAATAACCCACCAGCCTCCACCAGCAACACAAAAACAACGCCTAAGCAAACTAATGATGGTTTTTTAGAAGTTCAAGTATCATCTAAAAGTATTTTTATTGGTGGTACTCTTTTTTTTACAGGACAAAGTGGAGTGTACGAAAAAGTAAAGAGCATTGAATTTGTAATTTCATCGGGTAGCAGCCCACAATCGTTTACTGTACTACTAAGTAAAGATGGAAAATTTAATGCCAAATGGATTGCCAATGGCCCAGTAGGAAACTACACAGCCACTGTATATAGTAGCGATAAAAAAACAAGTAAAGTAATCAACTTTACCGTGACTGGTTTAAACGATTTAGATGAAATGGCTACCGAAAGTATAACCATTACAAAAAAAATAATGGCTCAAGTAAAAAAAAGACTAGCCGCCGCCAAAAGCGATTTAAGCAATGCCGATATTGCCGAAGCCGAAAAAAAATTAGCCCAGGGTGAGCAGAAAGCCAATACATTACTTGCAGCATTTGATAAAATAAATACAGCTGGCAAAACATTTTCATCGGCAGCAAAAAAAGGCGAAGTATTGCCACCTGCATTATCGGATAATTTATCGGCACTTAAAAATGAATTAACAGCATACAACACTTCATCGCAAATTTTATTAGATAATATTGAGCATCGTACAAACCCTTATACCATTTGTGAAGTACTGGTGATGGTTTCCGAAGCATGTGCAGCCATATCTACCGCCACTAATTTTGCTTCCAAAGGAAAAGGTATTTTAAAAAATATCCTCTTAGATAAAATGATTCCATACGCAGCATCTAAGATGAATGATAGCGACCCCAACCTTACAAAAATGTCCAGCGATAAAGTAGCGCTGGGTGTAAAATATTTTACCGCAGCAAGTCTTGATTTAGAAAACGTTACTTCAGGCTCTGGCCCAGCAGGTATTTTAGGCGATTTGTTTCAATATGCAGCCAACGTACTACTAAAAAAATACTGCGGTATTTTTGAAGGTAATGTAACGCATAGCTATAATGTAGATTTTAGAAATAGCGATGGCGTTACTTGGTGGAAATACGGCTATAATACGGGTGCAACTATCGCATTACGCTATCCTAAAAAAGCAGGCAACGGTAAAATTGTAAATATGAAAGGGCATATTGAAGGCAATGCTACCAGTTTTAGTTTTTATCAAAATATAAAAGCCGAAGATGGTTTTTATGAAACAACAAAAGGACACACCGTTGTAAAACAAATGGCAGTGTTAACACCCTTTACTATTCCTGTTGTAAGTGCAGAGGTAGATAGATTAGGTTTTGGGATGATGGCAAGGGCTGTAGTAACGCCAGCCTATTTTTGCTTACCAATTGATGCTATTTATGATAGAGATGCAAAAACCATACGGATAATGATGACTGAAGGAGGTATTGATTTTACCGAACTGGTAAAGCATAGAGTATTGTTTTGTGTACCAGTGCCTTTACCGCTTTTTAGAATACAAGATTTTCCGATAGAAAAATGTAAAAAAACAATGGATGCTGTAATTAAAAGATACGGAGAGTATAAAATTATTGAAGGTAAAGATGGTAGCCTTACATTTTCGGGCAATGGTACACACCATGCTGGCGGTAAAGGAACAGATATTGAAACTACAGTTAATTTATCTCTAAATGCCAAGCAGTAAAATAGTATAACAAATTTTACCGAAACCAACAAAGCAATTGTATTTTTAAAGATGAAATGGGTAGCCTTATTTTTTATAGTATTAAATTGTAATAAAAGCAATGCCCAATCCTTTCAATATAAACTATACTCTACCAAAGAAGGACTGAGTAGTAATAAGATAAATACTATAGTAAAAGATGATAAAGGATTTATTTGGATAGCTAGTCAAAATGGGCTTAATAGATTTGATGGAAATGCCTTTGATGTTTTTTATAATAATCCAACAGATAGTACAAGCATTGGTAGTAACTATGTACAAAGCCTTTTTATTAGCACTAAAAAACAATTATGGATTGGTACAGAATCTGGATTAAGTACTATTAACACAACCACCCAACAGTTTAGCAATTATGCACCCGATACAGTAGTAATGCCAAAGCAAAGCGAAATTTTTCCTTGTATTAATGAAGATGCTGCTGGAAATATTTGGCTAGGTAGCCGGTACGATTTATTATTATTTAACCCTAACACAAAAAAATTTAAAAGTAGTGGCTGGGCTAATTATGTTGCCAAAGTAAAGCCTGCAAATGGCAATCACCGTAGGGTAATTGTATTAAGCATTGTAAAAAAAAGCAGCAACGAATTTTGGGTATTAACTAGCTATGGTTTATTTAGTGTAAATGCCCAAACCTTAGCATTTACATATTACCCATACACTCCTTTTGAAGATTATTTTGGTAGTGCTATTAGTTATGTAGATGAACAAAATAATTTATGGATAAGTACATACAATAGAGGTATTTTGTTTTTTAATACAGCAGCACTAAGCTATAAAAATTATCATTTACCCAAAAACTTTATAGACCAAGCAGGGTGGGATAATTGCAACAGTATTGATGTGTACAACAAAGACACGTTAATAATTGCCGCTAATAACAGTATTGTTTTTTTTGATAAGGGCACAAAAAAATTTACTTCGTATATATCTTCACAAAATAATACCGACATTAATTTTTTACCAAGCGGCATAATAAATATTAAAAAAGACAATAATTGTTTTTGGATAAATAGCGATAATGGATTACTAAAAATGCAGCAGCAAAAAAGAAGTTTTAATTATACCAAACTTACTCAATTACATCTTGTTCATCGCTTGTTTTTTTCTGCCTCTACAAAACAATTAGTAATTGGCGATTTTTTTACAAAATCGATATATTATAATGCCACCACAAAAAAAATTACTATTTTAAAAACAAACCCAAAGGCAATTGAAAATGGAGCAAGATTTTATTTAGAAATAAATAAAGATACCGCCTACTTATGTACCGATCAAAATTTGTATTTAGTTAATCCCACCACTTATCAAATTAAAGAAATACCGTTACCCCAAAAAAGAGTAGAACAAAACCCTAATACTATTCGTAACATTATTGTTGATAAATACGGTATGCTTTGGATACGATTTAGAGAGCAAGGTATTTATCAATTCAACCCCAAAACACAACAAGGTAGTTACGCCACTTTTATACCAAGCAATTTAAATACATTTTATACCGCATTATATTATGATAAGGTAAGTAATAGTCTTTTTGTAGGTGTTGGGTTATCGGGTGTTTATATCTACGATATTGATAAAAAAACTGTACAAAAAAAATTACTAAATATTCCACCATCGCAAAGGGGGGCAATTATTTCCTGTATAGTTGGTAATAGCAAAGGGCAAGTTTTTTTGGCAGATGAATACAATGGATTGTTTGTTTATACCCACAATACAAAAAAATGGGATCGTTATACTATTACTGATGGATTACAAAGTAACATTTGCAAATGGCTATGTATTGATGGTAATGGCTTAGTTTGGATAGCAACAAATATAGGTGTAAGCTGTTTTAATCCTACAACACATCAATTTAAAAATTTTGGTAAAGAGCAAAATCATATAGGCGTTGCCGACCATTTAATAGCAGATAGTAACGGGTTAATTTATCAACCTTGGGGAAATAATATTATTAGCTGGCAAAGTAAACTAGCTTTAGAGCCATTACCTGTTGGCAAAATTTATTTGCGCCAATGTGCTATCAACGATAAAAACATTGCTATAGATTCTGTTTATAGTTTTACAGCAAATCAAAATAATATTAGTTTTCAATTTGGTTATTTGTTACAAAATAATGATGAGGATATTAGGTTTGAGTATAGCTTAAATAGCGGAAATTGGCTATCTGTAAACAATAGCAACAAATTATCTTTTTCAAATTTGTCGCCAAATAAATATCTATTACAAATAAGAGAAAAAGGAACGCCAAATAATATATTTACTATCCAGTTTACCATTCATCCGCCCTATTACAAAACATGGTGGTTTATTTTGTTAGCATTGTTGCTTGGGTTTGGTTTAATTTATAGCTTAATAAAAAACAGAATAAAATCAATAAAAAAACAAGCAAACCTAAAGCAACAAATTACCGAAACAGAAATGATGGCACTTAGGGCACAAATGAATCCGCATTTTATTTTTAACGCCATTAGTAGTATAGATAATTTTATTTTAGATAATGATGCTGCCAATGCAAGCAATTATTTAAATAAGTTTGCCAAACTTATTCGTAATATTTTAGACAATAGCAAAAACGATGTAGTCCCTTTTTGGAAAGATTGGGAAACACTAGGTTTATATTTACAATTAGAACAATTGCGTAGCAACGATTTGTTTACGTATACATTAAATGCAGATGAAAAATTATTAAATGGTCATTATAAAATACCGCCATTAATTATTCAACCATACATTGAAAACGCAATACATCATGGCTTAAAGCCATTGCAAAATAAAAAAGGGCAATTAAGTATTACAGCAACCATACAAAACAATATTTTACAATATACTATTGA